>NZ_JBQHVU010000003.1:0-142450 GCF_052064335.1 Candidatus Weimeria sp. HCP3S3_B5
CGCGGATGAGCAGGCGCGAAGCGACTGCGAATCGGCACCGCTCATTTATTGGAAGTGCGAAAGCGCGAATGCGCGGATGCAATAGCGCGAACGCGCGGATGAGCAGGCGCGGAGCGACTGCGAATCGGCACCGCTCATTTATTGGAAGTGCGAAAGCGCGAATGCGCGGATGCAATAGCGCGAACGCGCGGATGAGCAGGCGCGAAGCGACTGCGAATCGGCAGCGCTCATTTATTGGAAGTGCGAAAGCGCGAACGCGCGGATGCAATAGCGCGAATGCGCGGATGAGCAGGCGCGAAGCGACTGCGAATCGGCACCGCTCTGAGGAAACTTTTTTATGGAAAGGAATATTATGGACAAAAAGAACGCATGGCTTAAGTACAAAGAGGAGAAGGATAGAAAAAAGGTAATGGATTTCGGTGAGGACTACAGGAAATTTTTAAGCTGCAGCAAGACCGAGCGTGAGTGCACATCATTTTTTGCTAAGCAGGCAGAGAAGGATGGCTTTCGTAATCTTGATGAAATAATAGCTAAGAACGGCACCATAAAGCCGGGAGACAAGCTCTACCGTACCAACCGCGGCAAGAATATAGCTCTTTTCGTGATAGGAGAGGAGCCGGTTTCAGAGGGAATGAATATTCTTGGAGCCCATATAGATTCTCCGAGAATGGACTTAAAGCAGGTACCTCTTTATGAGGATACAGAGATGGCAATGCTTGATACGCATTATTATGGCGGAATCAAGAAGTATCAGTGGGTTACTCTTCCTCTGGCTCTTCATGGAGTCATCGCGAAAAAGGATGGGACAGTCGTTGAAGTAAATGTGGGAGAGGATCCATCTGACCCGGTATTCGGAGTATCGGATCTCCTTATCCATCTTGCAGATACCCAGATGAAGAAGACAGGCGCCAAGGTCGTTGAGGGAGAGGACCTGAATGTAATGATCGGGACCATCCCTCTTGAGAAGGCATCTGATGATAAGGAAGAAAAGGATCAGGTAAAGAAGAACATCCTTGAGATCCTTAGGGATAAATATGATATAGAGGAGGATGATTTCCTTTCTGCGGAGATAGTGGTGCTTCCGGCAGGAGAGGCCAGGGATTACGGCTTTGACAGGAGCTGCATAATGGGCTATGGCCATGATGACAAGGTATGCGCATATCCGTCCTACAGGGCAATAGCAGATACAGATGCAGGAAAGAGGACCTATGCCTGCCTGCTTGTTGATAAGGAGGAGATCGGATCGGTCGGTGCTACAGGAATGGAATCAAAGTTCTTCAGGAATACGGTCGCAGAGATCCTTCATCTGAGCGGAGATGATTCACCGATTTCAGTTATGAGAGCCATGGAACGCTCAAGAGCACTTTCCTCAGACGTATCCGCAGCCTTTGATCCTAATTATCCGGATGTATTCGAAAAGAAGAACAGCTGCTATTTCGGACATGGACTCGTGATCAATAAGTACACAGGAGCAAGAGGAAAGTCAGGAAGCAATGATGCGACAGCAGAGTATATGGCTATGATCAGAAAGACATTTGATGATGCTGATGTCAGCTTCCAGACAGCAGAGCTTGGAAAGGTAGACCAGGGAGGCGGCGGAACTATAGCCTATATTCTCGGAAACTACGATATGGACGTTATAGACAGCGGAGTAGCAGTGCTTTCGATGCATTCTCCATGGGAGATTATCTCGAAGGTGGATCTGTACGAGGCATACAGAGGCTATATAGCATTCCTCCATACATGCTGAGGTGGCCATGGGGTCAATAGAAACAGATTTAAGAGAGATAATAACTGAAAAGGATGCGCTTCATATCGACGAACCGATGAAGAGGCATACGACATTCGGAGTAGGCGGCAGGGCGGATATATTTATAGATGTATCCATAGATGAGCTTGCTTCGGTAATGGCCTGTCTCAGAAGGCATGAAATTCCGGTTACAGTGGTAGGAAACGGAAGCAATCTGCTGGTTTCAGATAGTGGGATCCGTGGAGCGGTCCTCTGTATAGGAAGAAGGATTAACCGTACAGAGGTAAAAAAGGATCAGGATAATGCCATGATAAGCTGTCAGGCAGGAGCGCTCCTGCCCAGGGTGGCAATGATGGCAGCGGATCAGGCCTTATCAGGCCTGGAATTCGCAGCTGGTATACCCGGAACTATTGGCGGAGCCGTTTATATGAATGCCGGAGCCTTCGGAGGAGATATGAGCGAGATAGTTTCCTCTGTCACGACCATAACAGAGGATGGCGAGATAAAGGATTACAGCGCTTGTCAGGTAGGCTTCGGATACAGGAAGAGCATCTTTTCAGAGAAGAATGAGATAATCACAGGAGCTGTTCTGTCGCTTCGGCCAGGAGATCCTTCCGAGATAAGGGAAAGGATTAAGTCTATTTGTGATAAAAGAAAAAAAAGCCAGCCTACAGGAGTAAGAAGCGCCGGATCGACGTTTCGGAAGGCCGGGGACGGTGATCTGATCTCGGATCTGACACCAGCCTGGAGGCTTATACAGCAGGCCGGTATGAAGGACGCAAGAGTGGGAGGTGCCCTTGTATCTCCAAAGCATTCGGGATTTGTAGTAAATGACGGGAGCGCAACAGCCGGGGATATCTACCAGCTGATCTGCGCTATAAAGGAGCGGGTAAAGGAAGAAACCGGAGTGGAACTGGAGCCGGAGGTAAAGCTTTTAGGAGAATTCTGATGGAACTTGTGATCATAACAGGAATGTCGGGAGCAGGAAAACATACAGCGTTCAAGATCCTCGAGGATATGGGCTACAACTGTGTGGACAATCTCCCTATAGCCCTGCTGAGGAGCTTTGCTGATCTGGCGGCAGGAAACCCCAACAGCGAGAAGGTTGCTGTCGGAATAGATATAAGGAGCAGGACTCCTATATCGAAGCTCGAGGGGATCCTCGATGAGCTGGACAGTGATGGCAGAAGAGTAAAGATCCTTTACCTTGAGGCCGATGATCAGGTCCTGGTAAAGAGATTCAAGGAGAACAGGAGGACACCGCCCCTGTCAGAGGGCAGAAGGACAATAGATGCGATCCATGCGGAAAGGGAAGCGATAGCCTTCCTGAAGAGGAGAGCGGACTATATAATAGATACTTCCCACCTTCTGGTCAGGGACCTAAAGACAGAGCTCACAGAGATATTTTCAGAGGGAGCGGATTACAAGAGCTTAAACATCACTATCCTCTCATTCGGATTCAAATACGGTATACCTTCTGATGCGGATCTGGTCTTTGATGTCCGCTTCCTGCCGAATCCCTATTATGATGAAAGACTGCGGCCTCTGACAGGTAATGACCGGGAGATAGTCGATTATGTCATGTCTTCGGATAAGGCCCATGAATTTGTAGAAAAGCTTGATGATCTGATAAGCTTTCTGATACCTGAGTATATAAGCGAGGGCAAGACCGAGCTCGTGATCTGCTTCGGCTGCACAGGAGGAAGACACAGGTCGGTCACTATAGCAAGACAGGTCTATAAGATGCTGCTTAAGCATGAGGGCGATTATGGCCTTAGGATTGAGCACAGGGATATAGACAAGGGATAGAGGTGGAAGCTTACGTCATTTGCATCTGATGTGAAAAAAGAGCTGCTGACCATTACCCCACAGGCAAGGCATTGCCGGATAGCTGAGATAGCTGGGATCTCGGCCTGCATAGCGAAAAGCGTCCCGGAAGGGATAATGGTCGAGACAGAGAATGCAGCTGTTTTTGAAAAATACTTTACTTTATTAGAACAAACGATTAATATAAAGGATGTTGACCCGAAAGGTCTCATAAGTGTAACTGATCAGAAGAAGCTTCTGGAGGTGCTGAAAAAGAATGATGCAGATCTCATGACAGCAGAGCCTGTGGTGATACAGCAGGACTGCTGCAGGAGGTCTTTTCTCCGTGGATTCTTTTTGTGTGCCGGTTCGGTTTCCAATCCTGAGAAGTCATATCATTTCGAGATGGTATGTAAAAGTCAGGCGCAGGCCGATCAGGTTATGTCACTTCTTCTGGGAGCAGGCACCTGTCCCAGGATGATCGTAAGAAAGGGTCATCAGGTGGTTTACCTGAAGGAGGGCGACCAGATAGAAACGATCCTTGGTATACTCGGAGCATCAAAGGCATTCATGCGCTTTGAAAATACGAGGATCCTTAAGGAAATGCGTGAGAATGTCAATCGTCAGGTGAACTGTGAGACCTCCAATATCAGGAAATCGGTCAGTGCTGCGGTAAGGCAGATAGAAGACATCAGATTCCTTCAGGAGAATGGAAGCTATTCACTTCTCAATGATAATCTGAGAGAGGCAGCTGAACTGAGACTGCAGTTTCCTGATATGCCGCTTAATGAGCTGGGGAAGAGGTGCCTTCCCCCGGTAGGGAAGTCCGGGATCAACCACAGACTGCGGAAGATAGGACAGATAGCAGATAGTATCAGAAATAAATGAATGGAGGATTATATTTCATGAAAAAGGACGTTACTATCCAGATGAAGGAGTCGCTTGAGGCTACTCCTATCGCGCACCTGGTGCAGCTTGCCAATCAGTACCAGAGCAGCATCTATCTTGAGATGGATTCCAAGAAGGTAAATGCAAAGAGCATAATGGGGATGATGAGTCTTGCTCTTACAAGAGGCTCTGTTGTTACGATCGATGCACAGGGTGAGGATGATGAGAAGGCTGTGACAGCCATCGAAGGCTTTCTCACTAAATAAAGGGACGGGATATTTTTCATGGGGAAAAAACTTCTGTTTATTTACAATCCGCATTCAGGACGCGGTATGATCAGAATGAGTCTGTCCGATATAATTGAGATCATGGTCAGAGCCGGTTACGAGGTGAGCGTCTATCCGACACAGAAGCCAAAGGATGCGATGGAGCAGACTCTATCTCACGGGGGTGAATATGACAGAATAGTCGTAAGCGGCGGGGACGGCACACTTGATGAGGTAGTCACTGGCGTGATGAAGTCGGGACTGGATGTGCCTGTGGGATATATTCCTGCCGGTAGCACAAATGATTTCGGTGCATCCCTTGGTATTCCAAAGGATATGACACAGGCTGCAAATATAGCATCCTGGGGCATTCCAAGGGCATTTGACGTGGGAAGGTTCGGAGATGATTATTTCGTTTATGTAGCGGCCTTCGGCATTTTTACCCAGACTGCCTACAGCACCAGTCAGCAGCTTAAGAATGTTCTGGGGCATTCAGCCTATATACTGTCTGCCTTCAAGCAGCTTCGGGACATTCCATCATACAGGATGCAGGTGGAGTACGACGGAAATGTGCTCTATGATGAATTCATCTTCGGTATGGTCACCAATACCCTGTCTGTAGGTGGTATCAAGGGCATTATACCGGGAGACAAGAAGCTCGATGACGGCCTTTTCGAGGTGACGCTTGTGAAGACACCGAAGAATCCCATGGAGTTAAACGAGATAGTCGGAGGACTTACAGGTGTCCTCAAGGATGCCGATACCGATATGGTAAGCTCCTTCCAGACTAGGAGCATAGTCTTCACGACGGCTGAGGAGATTCCCTGGACGCTTGACGGAGAATACGGAGGAAGCGTCAGCAAGGTCCAGATAGAAAATCTGCACCGGAAAATGAACATAGTGGTTGAATCAGATCAGAAAAAAGCTTATAATGTGAGCGATGAATGACAATCAGCATACAAAACGGAGGAAAAGTCAATGTTAGTAAATGCTGCCGATATGTTAAAGGAAGCAAGAAAGGGTCATTATGCAGTTGGCCATTTCAATATCAACAATCTTGAGTGGACCAAGTCGATCCTTCTCACAGCTGAGGAGCTTAAGAGCCCTGTTATCCTCGGAGTATCAGAGGGTGCAGGAAAGTATATGACAGGCTTCAAGACTGTTGCCGCAATGGTAAAGGCAATGGATGAGAGCTTAGGTATCACGGTTCCGGTGGCTCTTCATCTTGATCATGGTACATTCGAGGGCTGCTATAAGTGTATCGATGCAGGATTCACATCAATCATGTATGATGGATCTCATGATGATATCGAGACTAATGTCAATAATACAAAGGAGCTCGTATCAGTAGCTCATCATCTCGGAATGTCGATCGAGGCTGAGGTAGGCGGAATCGGCGGAGAAGAGGACGGAGTAGTCAGCATGGGTGAGTGCGCTGATCCAGAGGAGTGCGAGAGAGTAGCCAGCCTTGGAGTAGATATGCTCGCAGCCGGAATCGGAAATATCCATGGAGTATATCCGGAGGGATGGCCGGGACTTCGTTTTGATGTTCTTGAGAATATCAAGGCAAAGGTAGGAGAGATGCCGCTCGTTCTTCATGGTGGTACAGGAATCCCTGATGATATGGTAAAGAAGGCCATTACTCTCGGAGTATCAAAGGTAAACGTAAATACCGAGTGCCAGCTTGTATTCGCAGAGGCTACAAGACAGTACATAGAGGCAGGCAAGGATAAGGAAGGCAAGGGATTCGATCCTCGTAAGCTTCTTGCACCGGGCGCTGAGGCAATCAAGGCAAAGGTTAAGGAGAAGATGGAGCTTTTCGGTTCTGTAGGAAAGGCCTGATAAGACTTATCGGGGTGCGCATGGCGCACCCTTTATTTTTTTGCAGGGATCAGAGGCGCTGTATGTGTCGCTGCTTCTTTACCAGGTAGAGGACAGAGTCTGCTGCATTGACAAGCTCCCTTACAGTGTGGGTGGTAAGAGGATCATATCTGACACAGCCAATGCTAAGCGACAGGTTATAGATATGGTCGCCTGACTTATTTGACATAGAGATGAGACGCTGGATCCTGGCGGATATCCGGTTGTTCTCCGAGGATGATTCGGACTGAAGTATGATAGTGAATTCGTCTCCGCCGTATCTTGCGGCAAGAGCCCTCTTTCCGCATTCGGCTATACCGCTCTCAAGGATCTCTGCAACCTCCTTTAAGGCTATGTCTCCCTGAACATGGCCGAAGCTGTCGTTTATGGTCTTGAAGAAATCAACATCGATCATGAAAAGAAACAGGCCTGATTCGGATGGACTTTTCATCCAGTGCGAGATCGTATGGAAGAGGGCTCTGCGGTTTGAAAGACCGGTAAGGGAATCATACTTGACGCCGCTCTCGATAAGGTATGTATAAAGCAGAAATATGGTTATGGCAAGAGACGGAGCAAGGAGAGGCAGTCGTCTGAAATATAGCTGCAGCAGACTTGCTGCGACAGGTATCAGAGGACAGAGCGAGTTTGCGAAAAAGGTGGTCCTCTCAAAATAATTTTTCTCCCTTGATATGTTCTGCGTTGATCTGACAGCACATACTGCGAGATATACAAAAGGAAAGATATACTGAAGTATGAAGAGCCTCCCTCTGACATAGAAGAGATCTGATCCTACATGAAATAGGAAACCTGTCCATGGATTCGTGATCAGAAGGAGGGCATGGAGATAGACAATAGCTCCGGACAGGATCATGCTAAGCCTCCATGCAGAGAAGGCGGTCCGTCTGATCGCCTCGGATAAGAGCAGCCATATTAAGCCTATGAAGGTCAGGGAGAAAAAATATATGCTCTTTGTGATATAATCGAGAGTCCTGTTTCCGGGTATGCAGCCGGAATCCATAAGCTGCCAGATGGTATCACACGTGATATTTATGACCATAAGAGCAATGCCAGAGACAAAATACTGCCATTGGTTTATCAGCTCTGAGCCTATGCTCTTTATAAGTATTGTAAGAAGCATGATAACGCTGACTGCGTTTACTTCTATATATAAAGCAAGTGGGTTATATATCATAAGCCTCTCCTCTTCTCTTTTTCCCGAAACGATTATACTATTCTTATATGGAAAGGTCAAACTGGCATATTTGTCAGATAGGGAGATTTATGATATAGTAGCCCCATGGAAGATACGGTTAGGAAAGAGGCGTTTTATACCCTTCTTGAAAATGACATGAATTCCTCTGAAAGAATGGAGAGAGCCTTTAGTGATCATCCTGGCTGGGATGAAAGGGACAGGGCCTTCTATACTGCTCTTGTTGACACCACTCTTTCAAGGCTTGTAACAATAGATGCGGTAATAGGCGCTTATTCGAGGACCCGTATAGGAAAGCTGTCAGCCGTCGTCCGCACCGGGCTTGAGATAGGACTGGCCCAGATCCTTTTTATGGACAGGGTACCTGATTCTGCAGCCTGCAATGAATCGGTGAAGCTGGTAAAGATCGGCGGAGACGGCCGTTACAGCGGCTTTGTAAATGGGATCCTGAGGAATATAATAAGACATAAGGACGCTCTGCAGGCAAAGACCGTGATCGACGGGAAGCCGGTCTGGCTTACATATACTGATCAGGAAAATGGATGGAGGGCAGAGGGAAATGTGAGTGATCAGATTCTTAATGCTGCAGGTCTTTCCATAACCTACTCCTATCCGCTCTGGATAGTCAGGCATCTTATCAGATCGTATAAGAATGCCCGGCAGATCCTTGCAGGCCTTTCTATGAAAAGAAGACGCTTCGCGTTTTCGGCCATAGATACATCCGATCTGATAGAAAGGCTTGCAGGTGAGGGAGTAGGGGCAACTGCCCTTCCGGGAGAAGATGCGCCTGCAGTCTTTTTTGAGTCGGGAGGAAACCCTGCGGATACAAAGGCCTTCAGGGAAGGGCTTTTTTATATAATGGACCGGTCGTCTATGGAGCCTGTCTTAAGGGCAGAGCTCAGAGAGAAAAGCAGGATCTTAGACCTCTGTGCTTCTCCGGGAGGCAAGTCCATAGAGGCTGCCCTTATGTATAAGGCCAGCCTGCTGTCCTGTGATGTCAGTGAGAATAAGACAAAACGGATATACCAGAATATAAGCAGGATGCATGTTGAAGACAGGGTAGAGGTAAGGGTAAATGATGCAAGGGTACTCAGCAGGGATCTTTGCGGGAAATTCGACGCAGTGATAGCGGATGTGCCCTGCTCTGCTCTTGGAGTAAGCGGAAGGAAGCCGCAGATAAGACAGAGGGTTAAGGAAAGTGACTTTTCTGTACTGAGCGGGATCCAGAGAGAGATCCTTGATAATGCTGCGGAGTATCTGAAGACAGGCGGTCTGCTCATTTACTCGACCTGCACTCTCGATCCGGCAGAAAATGAGGATCAGGTCAGTGCCTTTCTTGAAAGAAGGAGGGACTTTACTCTGAAAGAGCAGAGGACCATTATACCGGATCAGTATCACGACGGATTCTTTTATGCGATAATTATAAAGAAAAGAGATTCTACAGAAGGATGAATATATCGGATCTGAATATTGATGAGCTTACTGACTATATGCTTTCTATCGGGGAAAAGAAGTTCCGCGCCAGACAGATATATAAATGGCTCCATGTCAGCCTTGTCACTGATTTTTCTGAAATGACAGACCTGTCAAAGGAATTAAGGAAAAGACTTTCGGATGAGTGCATGATCACAGTCCTAAAGCCTGTCGAGATACAGACATCAGCAGAGGATGGCACGAAAAAGTACCTGTTCGAGCTTTCGGACGGCAATCTTGTCGAATCAGTACTTATGAGATACAGGTTTGGCTGCAGCGTTTGTATCTCCTCTCAGGTGGGCTGCAGGATGGGATGCAGATTCTGTGCATCTACTATAGACGGCTGGCTCCGTAATCTGACTCCGGGCGAGATGCTGGGCCAGGTAGAGGCCATACAGCGCAACTGCAAAGAGAGAGTAAGCCATGTGGTTGTTATGGGAACAGGCGAGCCACTTGATAATTATGACAATCTTCTGGCCTTTATCAGGATGCTTACAGATCCGAACGGCCTTAATATTTCCCAGAGGGATCTGACAGTAAGCACCTGCGGTCTGGTCGATAAGATAAGGCAACTGGCGGAGGAGAAGCTTTCGATCACTCTGGCCCTGTCTCTTCATGCCTCTGATCAGGAAAAGAGAATGGAGCTGATGCCGATAGCACGCAGATTTGATATAAATGAGACAGTGGCTGCCATGAAATATTATCAGAGGACGACAGGCCGCCGGGTGACGTTTGAGTATTCTCTTATAAGCGGAGTAAACGACAGGCCAGAGGATGCCAGGAAGCTTTCTGTGCTGCTTTCCGGTATCGGGGCCCATATCAACCTGATCCCGGTAAACCCGATAAAGGAGAGGGATTTTGTGAGCCCGTCAAGGCAGGCGGCAGAGGCCTTTGCCGACCGACTTGCAAAATACGGAATAAATGTTACTATTAGAAGGGAAATGGGGAGAGACATTGATGGCGCATGCGGACAGTTACGCCGCAGACGTCTTGATGAGAAAGGTAATTTAGAATGAAGTATTACTGCCTGACAGACAAGGGCATGGTGCGTCCTGCAAATGAGGATTTTGTTTTCGCCTCAGACAGATCGGTAGGCTCTCTTGGAAACCTCTTTATAGTAGCCGACGGGATGGGCGGAGAAGCTGCAGGTGACTATGCCAGTGAGTTCACGGTTAAGAAGATAGTTGAGCTTCTGAGAAAGACAGACGGCGAATTCCTTAAGCAGGATGGGGTCGCTTCTCTTATCAGGGATGCAATATCCGAGGCTAACTGGCAGCTTTTTGAAAAGGCCAGAAGCGATGCCTCAAAGAAGGGCATGGGTACTACACTTGTGGTGGCTACCTTTCTTGACGGCCATCTCCATGTGGCAAATATTGGAGACAGCCGTCTCTATGTACAGCGCGGCAACAATATCTACCAGATTACTCTTGACCATTCATACGTACAGGAGATGGTAAGAAACGGTGAGATAAGCGAGGAAGCCGCAAAGAATCATAAGTATAAAAGCAGGATCACGAGGGCTGTCGGAGTTGAGACAATGGTTCATGCAGATTTCTTCGATGTCCCTGTAGCTGATCTGGACAGAGTATTGATGTGCACTGACGGACTTACAAATATGGTCGACGATCAGCAGATCAGCAGCCTGCTTTCAAACGGATCGGATCTGGAATCCCAGGCAAAGGCGCTTCTTGAAATGGCTCTTGCGGCAGGTGGACCGGACAATATCACTATCACATTGATTGACCCAAGGGCGGGTGAGGAGAAGAAATGCTGAGCACAGGAACAATTTTAGCAAACAGATACGAGATCCTGGAAAAGATAGGAACCGGGGGAATGAGCGATGTCTATAAGGCTCTGGATCATTCTCTTGGCAGAGAGGTAGCGATAAAGGTGATGAAGGCGGAATTCTCACAGGATTCCACCTTTGTCTCAAAGTTCAGGGCGGAGGCACAGGCTGCTGCCCTGTTAGAGCACCCAAACATTGTAAACATATACGATGTCGGAAGTGAGGACGGCCTCTACTATATAGTAATGGAGTATGTTGAGGGTATCACTCTGAAGAATTATATTTCTTCAAAGGGACGTCTCGGCTACAATGAGGCCGTATCGATCGCCATTCAGGTGGCAAAGGGGATCGAGGCCGCTCACAGCAAGGGCATAGTCCATCAGGATATCAAGCCACAGAATATCATTATTTCAAAGGACGGCAAGGTAAAGGTCACCGACTTCGGAATAGCAAGGGCTGCGACATCGAATACCATTCATGCGGATATGATGGGAAGTGTCCACTATATCTCACCTGAACAGGCAAGAAATGGATTTGTCACATATTCATCGGACATCTATTCTCTTGGTATCGTAATGTACGAGATGGTTACAGGAAGAGTGCCTTTTGACGGGGATACTACGGTTGCTGTTGCGATCCAGCATATACAGTCGCCTATCACGCCTCCGGAGAAGCTCTCACCGGATCTTCCTGTTTCAGTAAGCAGGATCATACAGAAATGTACTATGAAGAGTCCGGAGAGAAGATATGAGTCAGTGTCTGCCCTGCTTGTTGATCTGAAGAAGGCTCTTATGCATCCGGACGAGGACTTTGTCGTGATCCCTGATAATCAGCCGGATATGGAAAAGACCAGGGTCATCACAAAGGATGAGGAGGATGAGATCAGGAGACAGACCCGCCCTGTAAATAAAGACAGCGAGAAGGTCTATGAGCCTGAGGACGAGGAAGACGAGAGTGATGACGGCCCTATAAACCCTAAGATGGATAAGGCTATCACAATAATGGGAATTGCTGCTGCGGTAGTGATCGTGGCTATAATCCTCTTTATGCTAAACTCTGTATTTGACATCTTCAAGTTCGGAAAGGGCAAGAGAACATCTACCTCGACCGAGCAGACGACTACGGTTGCTGTTCCTGATCTCGAGAAGATGACATTCGAGGAGGCAAGAGCCGCTCTTACAGACAAAGGCCTCGAGATCCGCAAGGGAGAGGAGGAGGCCTCCGACAAGTTTGATAAGGGACAGATCATGGCGCAGGATCCGGCAGCAGGCGAGAAGGTATCGCCTGGTACTACGGTAGTAGTGACTATCTGCTCAGGCGAGGGTGATGTAGATATACCGCAGGTTACAGGAAAGACCGAGGCTCAGGCCGAGTCAGAGCTTGAGGCCGCTGGCTTCGAGGTAAGCGCCAAGGAGTCCTACAGCGACGACGTCGCAAAGGGATATGTAATGTCACAGACTCCGGTCGCCGGAGAAAAGGGCAAGAAGGGGGATACGGTCATCATCACTATAAGCAAGGGTGCTGAATCCTTAGAGATACCTTCTGTTATAGGAAAGAGCCAGTCGGCAGCTACTGGCACTCTGGAAAATGCAGGCTTTGCTGCGGGAGATATAAGCGAGTCTCCTTCTGACAAGTATCCCAAGGGACAGGTAATGGCACAGAGCCCTGGAGCAGGTACCAAGGCAGGAAAGGGAACTAAGGTAAGCCTTGTTATATCGACAGGTGCTGCGACCTATTCGTTCTCTGATGTGATCGAGCCTTCTGATACCGATAATTATGATTCCAACTACGTCGTTTTAAAGGACGCAAGGGGCAACGCCATTAGACACTGGACCATAAACCAGGCAACAGACGTATCTGTAAAAGGTATCACCACAAGCACAGGAACAGTCGTTGTCTATTCTGACAGCAGTATGGAGGAGCAGCTTTCGTCCTATGCTGTGACATTCAAAAGCGAATGACCGGCAGGATAGTAAAGGCTCTCTCAGGCTTCTATTATGTATATGAGGAGAAGAGCGATACAGTCTATTCATGCAGGGCCAGAGGACTTTTCAGGAAGAAGGATCTGCATCCGCTGGTTGGAGATCTTGTGACCTTCGAGATCACGCACCATAAGGATAAGGAAGGACAGATAGTCTCGGTTTTTGACAGGAAAAGCTGTCTTTCCCGTCCCCCTGTCGCGAACTGTGATATGGCTCTGCTCGTGACATCGGTCCACAGGCCTGATATCAATACGGATCTGATCGACAGATATCTCATCCTGCTTGATCATAGCGGTCTTATTCCGGTCCTTATCCTTCAGAAATCAGATCTGAACAGCACAGAGGATCAGGAAAGGATAATTGAAAACTATAAGGGCAGTGGCTACAGGATGATCTTTGTTTCTGCACTTGAGAGGAAGGGGCTTGAGGAGGTAAGAGATACGGTTCGCGGTCATATATCGACCGTTGCCGGACCATCGGGAGCCGGGAAGTCAACACTTCTTAATGCGCTTACCGGACGCGACATCTTAAAGACCAGCAGCGTTTCTGATCATACAGGGAGAGGAAAGCAGACCACAAGGCATACAGAACTTGTACATATAGATGAGGGGACCTATATCTGTGATACTCCGGGGTTTTCCTCTGTAAACCTCCCAAGGCTGAAGGAAACGGAGCTTACACAGTATTTCCCTGAGTTTGACGGATACAGCGGACAATGCAGATTCAGGGGCTGCGTCCATGTGTCTGAGCCATCATGCAGGGTCAGGGAGGCAGTAGAAAACGGAGAGATAAGCGTGGGGAGATATCAGAGCTATCTGCGTATGTATAATGAGTTAAAGGAGATCAACAAAAGGAGCTATCAATGAACTGTCTTTCACCGTCAATACTTTCGGCAGACCTGACCTGCCTGGGGGATCAGGTGCGTGCTCTTGACAGAGCAGGAGCGGATTATTTCCATATAGATATAATGGACGGAGCCTTTGTCCCGAATATCTCATTTGGTATACCTGTGATTAAGGCTGTGAGGGGACTTACCGACAAGATCTGCGATGTGCATATGATGGTAAATGAGCCGATACGCTATATAGATCAGGCTGCGGAGGCCGGGGCGGACCTTATCACAGTACATGCCGAGGCCTGCACCCACCTTGACGCTACCATACAAAGGATAAGAAGCGCCGGAGCAATGGCAGGCGTAGCCCTTAATCCGGCTACACCGGTTTCTGCTGTCAGCTGTATTCTGGGCCAGGTCGATATGGTCCTTGTGATGATGGTAAATCCAGGCTTCGGAGGACAGAAGCTTATTCCCTATACTATAGACAAGATCAGGGAGCTTAAAACCATATCCGAGGGAGGCAGGGACTCGTTTGACATAGAGGTTGACGGAGGAGTGAATTTCGATAACGCAGCCCTGCTTCTGGATGCAGGAGCGAATATTCTTGTTTCTGGAAGCTGTCTGTTTGATGGAGATATAGAGGAAAACACGACAAGGTTTAGGGAGATACTTGAATAATGCGTACAGTAATAATCGGGGGAGGCTCTCTTGATATGGATGTCGCGGAGGCTCTAATAGACGAGGATGATGACACGACTATAATAGCTGCTGACAGGGGCCTTGATTACTGTCGCCTTCTTCATATAAAGCCATTTATGGCGATAGGGGATTTTGATTCTGTTTCGAAAAGCACAAGGGATCTCCTTGATTCCTTTGAGCAGGATGAGGTAAAGGTGGTGCGTCTTAATCCGGTAAAGGATGATTCTGATCTCGAGGCTGCACTTAATTATGTGCTTTGTAATACTATCCAGGGGGATATATATCTGCTTGGCGCCACCGGCTCAAGGCTTGACCATGTGCTTGGAAACCTGAGCCTTCTTGCCCTCGCTGCCCGTCATGACAGACACTGCTATATGGTTGATAGGACAAACAGGATCAGAATGATAAGAGCCGGGGAAACCGTTCTTATAAAGAAAAACAAGCAATACGGCAAATATGTATCACTTCTCCCTGTCTTCGGGAAATGTGAGGGGGTAAGAGCTACAGGGGTATATTACCCGCTTGATAATGCTGTAATAGGCGATGGGAAATCTTATTTTACTCTTACTATAAGCAACGAGATCACATCCTCTATTGCCTCTTTTTCCGTTGCGACTGGAAGTCTTATTCTGATCGAGTCGAAGGACTGACCTTATTATTCTTCATGCCGTCTTCGATTATCGAATAGATCCTTTTGTAGACGGCGTCTGTATAGTGAAGACCGTCTGCTGTTGTAAATCCCTCCCGGCTGATCACAGTATTGTAGTCAATATAGCTGATGCTGTTCCGGTCGCAGAAGTCCTTTAGCTTATTGTTGAATTCAGTTACGTCGTCATTTGAAACCTTTGCAGACGGGCCGGTCGGCCCAACTGAGACAAGGGTCAGATCATAGTCATTCTTAAGAGACAGGTATTCATCCTTATATTTATCCAGATCCCAAAGATCGTTGACGCCCAGGCAGATCACATATTTCCATTTCGAGATCCAGGTATGGGTCTTTTTTATATCCTCTGCCTGGGAGAGAGCTGAGTTTACGAACCAGTTATAGCCCTCTCCTACCTTTGCGACGACATACTGATGATTGGTCACATTGTCAGTGATATCACAGGCTAAGTCCATACCGACGAAGCGGCTGTCACCTATCAGTATATATCCTGTAGACGGATCATCTGTGTATTCCTCGTCGAGCGCAGACGCGCTGGTGTCGGTCTTTTCCTTGTTGCGATCCAGAGCCTTTCTGCTGTCTCCCTGTCTCGGGATCTCATATGCCAGAAATCCGATGCCGCCGGCTATTATGATAGAAAACAGCACCAGAAGAATTATCTTTCCTACCTTATGCATCTATAAAAACCTCCGGATGAACCATATAATATCACAAATATGTTACAAATGCATTAAAAATATTAAGAAAAAATCAAACAAAGGAAACTTAAGACTATATTACGAGTGTTGATTTTACGGACTCAAAACTATATAATAGGAAAACAAGAATTGATCGGAAAACTATTATCAGAATACAATGATCTTTACAGGAAAGGAGTGGACCAGATGCCGGATATCTCAGATGTTACGTCAAAAGATTTCGAACAGCTTGAAGAAAAGATTTCCAAGTCCAACCGAAATGTTGTGCCCACTCATGATTTCGAGGATCCTGCCGAGCTGTATAAGGAGCTTATAGCAAAGGTCAGACGCTATCACCCGAACGGCGATATCTCTATTATAGAAAAGGCCTACAATGTCGCCCGTAAGGCTCATAAGGACCAGAAGAGGAAGTCAGGTGAGCCATACATAATCCACCCGCTCTGCGTAGCAATAATCCTTGCCGATCTCGAAATGGACAAGGAGACGATCGCGGCTGGACTTCTGCATGATGTTGTAGAGGATACGGTGATGACCAGGGAGCAGATAGCAAAGGAGTTTTCAGATGAGGTTGCGGAGCTGGTTGACGGAGTCACCAAGCTGGGTCAGGTGCCGCTGGACGCGGATAAGGTAGAGGTCCAGGCTGAGAACCTCAGGAAGATGTTCCTTGCAATGGCAAAGGACATCAGGGTCATAATAATAAAGCTGGCTGACAGGCTTCACAATATGCGTACCCTAAAGTACATGCGGCCTGAGAAGCAGAAGGAAAAGGCCAGGGAGACTATGGAGATTTATGCCCCTCTGGCCCAGAGACTTGGAATTTCAAGGATAAAGATCGAGCTTGACGACCTGGCCTTAAAGTATCTGAAGCCAGAGGCTTACTATGACCTGGTCGAGCAGATAGCCCAGAAGAAGACAGAGCGTGACGCCTATGTCCAGGGCCTTGTAAAGGAAGTAAGGAAGCATATGGAGAGTGCTGGCATACCGGCGACGGTTGAGGGCCGGGCCAAGCATTTTTTCTCCATCTACAAGAAGATGGTCAATCAGCATAAGACTCTTGACCAGATCTATGACCTGTTTGCTATCAGGATAATAGTAAACGATGTGAAGGACTGCTACGCTGCGCTTGGAGTCATTCACGAGAATTATACCCCTATTCCGGGCAGGTTCAAAGACTATATAGCCATGCCTAAGCCCAATATGTACCAGTCGCTTCATACGACTCTTATCGGACCAAGCGGTACTCCCTTCGAGATACAGATAAGGACGTACGAGATGCACCGTACCTCTGAGTACGGTATAGCAGCTCACTGGAAATATAAGGAGAGCGGAGAGGGAGCAACGATCAACAGGGAGGAGGCCAAGCTTTCCTGGCTACGGCAGATTCTTGAGTGGCAGAGGGACATGAGCGACAACAAGGAGTTTGTCTCACTGCTCAAGAACGATCTGAATCTTTTTTCAGATACTGTCTTCTGCTTTACCCCGACTGGAGATGTGAAGAATCTTCCGAGCGGATCGACCCCTATAGATTTTGCCTACAGCATCCATTCAGCAGTCGGGAACAAAATGATCGGCGCAAAGGCAAACGGCAAACTTGTGCCAATTGACTACCGGATAAAGAACGGAGACAGGGTCGAGATCATCACCTCCCAGAATTCAAAGGGACCTAGCAGGGACTGGCTTACAATAGTTGCCTCGGCTCAGGCCAAGAACAAGATCAATCAGTGGTTCCGTTCTATCACCAAGGATGAGAATATACAGAAGGGTCAGGAGCTTCTAATTGAGAATGCAAGGACCAAGGGCATAGATCTGGGGACTATCAATAAGCCTAAGTATCAGGAAAAGGTTCTTCGCAGATACGGTTTCCATGACTGGAATTCCGTTCTGGCTGCCATTGGGCAGGGAAGCCTGAAGGAAGGCGCCGTCATCAACAAGATGGAGGAGAATTACCGCAAGGACAACCCTGTGGTGCTTACCGATCAGGATGTCCTTGCTGCCAATAATCCGGATGCACCTGTAGACAAGGAGCACCCTCAGGTGGCCGCTAAGGCCAAGAAGTCGAAGAGCGGCATAATAGTGAAGGGCCTTTACGATGTGTCGGTAAGGTTTTCAAAGTGCTGCAATCCTGTGCCTGGCGATGAGATAGTGGGCTTTGTCACCAGAGGAAGAGGAGTCTCTATCCACAGGACAGACTGTGTGAATATCATAAATATGCCTGAGTCAGACAGGAGCAGGCTTATAGAGGCTGAATGGCAGCCTGAGGATCCGCATGAGAGAGAAAAGGATAATTTCCTTGCAGAGATCCATATCTATGGCCACAACCGTACAGGACTTCTGGTGGACATAAGCAGGGTATTTACAGAGGCCGAGATAGATATCCGTTCCATGCATTCGAAGACCAGCAAGCAGGGAATGGCTACTATCGATGTAAGCTTTTTTGTCCGCAACAGGGATGAGCTTTCCGACATAAGCGTAAAGATAAGGCAGATAGATTCAGTAGTAGATATAGAAAGGGCATAGTATGAGGATGCTGCATTATGTTGTCGGGCCTATAGCTACCAACTGCTATATTCCGGTTTCGGATGATGATCTGGGTATAGTGATTGACCCTGGAGATTCAGGCAGGAAGATAGGCCAGGAGCTTGTAAAGAACAATGTCAGACCACAAGCCATCCTCCTTACCCATGGACATATAGACCATGTGAGCGGGGTAGGTGATCTTAAAGACTTTTTTGCAGAAAAGGGCATCGATATTTCTGTATATATCATGGAGGATGAGCTTGAGACTCTTAGAGACCCTGAGATCAATCTTTCTGCCTATATGGGTCAGAAAAGCGAGGACTTTTCAGGCCTTGTAACAGATACACTTGAGGCAGATGAAGAAAGGACCATTGCCGGCTTTACCTTCAGAACCATACCTACTCCGGGACATACACCGGGTGGCTGCTCATATTATTTTCCTGAGCAGAAATGGCTCTTTTCAGGCGATACACTTTTCTGCGCGAGCGCAGGAAGGACTGATTTCAAGGGATCATCGACGTCTCAGCTTGTCCATTCGTTAAATGACAGGCTTTTTAAGCTGCCTGATGATGTGGTGGTATATCCGGGACATGACAGGGGGACTACGATAGGATTTGAGAAGGCAGGCAATCCCTACAGCGGAATGCTCTGACCCAGGACATACGGAATTGAGAGAGATTATAGTACTTGAAGAAAACAGAAGATTTGCTGACAGCGAGACAGGGCCTCTTTTCAGATCATTTTTCCCTAAGGCAAGGCTTCTGGTATATCTTAACGGAGAGCTCCTGGGACGTGAGAGCACAAGGGAGAAGGAGGAAAGGCTTTCTGTGAAGCCATCCGCCACCCTGCAGCTGATATTTGACGATCAGACGACAAGAGTCAGATTTCAGGGAGACGAGGCTGTATGCGAGACCGAGAAGAACGCCTTAAAGCGCACGATCTATCGTATTGTTTCTGGGAATACAAAAAGGACATTGCCCTGGGGCTCTACTACAGGCATTCGCCCTACAAAGGAAGCGCTTATGATGCTTTCTGCCGGCAGATCAGCTGATGAGATAAGAAAGCTTTACCGGGATAAATATCTTACATCCGAGGAAAAGATAGACGAAAGTATTGAGATCGCAGAAAACGAAAAAAGGATCCTAAAGGCCTTTCCGGTTACGAAAGAGATGGATCCACGCTTTTCTATGCAGACAAATGGATACTGTCTCTATATAGGTATCCTGTTCTGTCCGTCTATATGTCTCTACTGCTCATTTTCCTCCCACAGAATCGATTCATGCAGGGACATGGTAAGACCCTATATAGCTTCTCTGAAGAAGGAAATAGATTTCGTTGCAGAGCGCTTCAGAGACAGAAGACTTGACTGCATCTATTTCGGTGGAGGCACGCCGACGACCCTGAGTGCAGAGGAGCTTTCGGATATCCTTTCCTATATAGAAAAAAGAATAGATCTCTCACATCTTGCTGAAATAACAGTTGAGGCCGGGAGACCGGATTCCATTTCAGAGGACAAGCTTGCGGTTATGAGAGAGCATGGTGTGACCAGAATCTCTGTAAATCCCCAGACCATGAACGACAGAACCCTTCAGCTGATAGGAAGAAGGCACAGCGTTTCGGATACGATAAAGGCCTACCATCTTGTGAGAAAATATGGCTTTGAATCCGTGAATATGGATATCATCCTTGGCCTTCCTGGAGAAAATGCAGATGATATTTCCCATACCCTTTCTGAAATAAGGAAGCTCTCGCCTGACAATCTCACCATCCATTCCCTTGCCTTAAAGACTGCTGCAAGACTCAGGCTTGAATGGGATAAGTACGAGGAGTTTGATTTCGTCAATTCGACAGAGATTATGGATATGGCGCTTTCCGCCGGCAGGGAGCTTGGCATGAAGGCCTATTATCTCTACCGACAGAAGAATATGGCTGCAAATCTTGAAAATGTCGGTATGTCCATTCCGGGTAAGGAGGGCATATACAATGTCCTGATAATGGAGGAGCGTGAGGATATTGTGGCTATAGGTGCCGGAGCTGCATCAAAGAAGGTAAGGCCTGATGGGGAGGGCGGCTGGCAGATAAGCCGATGTGAGAATGTAAAGGATATAAGGACATATATTGACAGGATCGATCAGATGATCGAAAGAAAAGATAAGCTTTTCACGAAAAGCGAGTTGTGATAAAATAGTGAAGTAGCTGTATATTCAATATGGGGCGGAAGGGTTATATGAATGAGAAGGAAGCGATCCTTAGGGATCTCAAGGTAATAGCGATCCTTGATGAAAAGATCGATTATTCAGATAAAGATAATATAGGGGCGGTCCTGAAGCTTAATCCAAGGTCGCTGTTTGCAACAGAGTACGGCAGTCGTTATCTGCATCGTATCAGAAAGATGCATGATGACCTGCCCTATGACAGGACCTGTATTCTCTGCGGAGCTCCATTAGATGGCGACGGTCCTATATGCAGTAGCTGTTACAAGGTTATCACTATAGGCAATTCAGTCATACCTGAGAGGCCGGAGCCTGTGCATACTGATCACAGGGCTGCTGCTGATGAGGCTGCTGCAAAGACCAGCCCGGAAGGATATAAGGAGGCTGAAGCATCAGAGATACATGATCACACCGCAGATGACACGGAGGAGGCACTTTCCGGGCAGGCTGGAACAGATACTGTTTCTGGGGAGGCTGTGACATCGCCTGAGACAGATGCCCTTTCTGATGGTGCAAAGACGGCAGCCTGGAGCGGGACTGATTCACAGGAGGCAGAGGCTTTTTCCAAGACAGAAGCAGATACATCACAGGTGTCTGAATCAGAAACAGAGACATCACAGGTATCTGGATCAGAAACAGAGATTTCACCGGATGTTACGGATGAGCAGACTAAATCTGCTGAGGAAGGCTTTGCTGAGGATGCTTCTGAGGTCAGACGCACCTACGATGAGATAGAGCAGGACATGAACGATCCTAAGGTCAGGTTTATCAATGCACTTAGGGCCCTTGTGATGCTTTTTGTCGTGGTATGCTTCTCAATCGGTATTGTCTGCGGACTGGTACTTATGATCCGCCGCGCCGGAAGAGCAAGTACGGGTAGTTCTGCAATCATACAGACCTGCAACAGTACTGTCATAGAACAGACCTCCGGGGATATATAGACATAGCGGATGCAGCAATGTGGAAGGATCATTTCAGCTTATAGAGGAATAAATGATAGTCAGGATAAGTGCAGGAGATTACAGATTCATAGGAAAGATTTCACCGGAAAATGGAGCCGGATCGATATCACAGGCACTTTCTGTAAGAGACAACCGTAAGTCAGTTGCTTCCTTTCAGGATCATCTGAAGCATGAGATGGGCATGGTGTATGATAAGATATCCTCTGGCACGCTTCAGGATGACCGGCTTTCTGCTGGTCAGGCTTCGGACACAGCAGCTTCTGCTGACGATGTTTCATCAGACACTGGCTTTAATGTGCCCTCATCCCTGAAGCCGATCTTCAAGGCAGCCTCTGACAGATACTGTGTCAGCGAAAAGCTCCTTGAGGCAGTAGCCTACCATGAGTCCAGGTTTAAGACCCATGTCACATCATCAAGTGGGGCAATGGGACTTATGCAGCTTATGCCTTCGACAGCAAAGAGTCTGGGTGTGACAGACGGCTATGATCCGACGCAGAATATTATGGGTGGAGCTAAGCTTATATCAGGCCTTCTTAAGGAATTCAATGGAGATCTGGATCTGGCTATGGCAGCCTACTCCAACGGAAGCGGAGCAGTCCATAGGGCTGGCAATAAGGTTCCGGACATCAGACAGGCCAGGGAGTTTGTCAGCTATATAAAGTCTGTCATGGGGACAGATAATGGTAAGTGAATGAGCTGATGCCAGAGGACAGGATTTCTATTTTCTGTTAGAAAATGGTTGACAAGTCGTCCTTCATATAGTATATTTATCAAGTCGGCAATTTAATAGCCGCATATAAGCTGGCGTGGCACAGTAGGTAGCGCACCTCATTGGTAGTGAGGAGGTCACCGGTTCGATTCCGGTCGCTAGCTTTACGCGTATTAATTGAGCGGTGCAAATGGAAAGAGCCATCCTGGCTGCAAGCTTGCTTGCACAGCCAGTGATGGTTCTTTCCATTTATAGCGCGAAAGCGCGAATGAGCAGCCGCAGAGCGGCTGCGAATTGGCACCGCTCAATTAAGTGCAGAAGCATGCGCGAATTGCCCCACTCTCTTAATAGGCTAGAGATCGAATTGGCACCGCTCAATTAAGTGCAGAAGCACGCGCGAATTGGCACCGCTCAATTATTGGAGGAGCGGAAGCACGAATCAGCCCACTCTCTTAATATGCGGATTGGCACCAGGGAGCATGTGCAGGCAGAAAAAAGGAAAAAGAATGAAGAAGACACCATTTACAACAAAGGAAAAGCTCGAGGAAATAGCTGCAAAGTATCCTACTCCTTTTCATATCTATGATGAGGCTGGGATCAGAGAAAACGCAGCAAAGGTAAAGGCGGCTTTTGCATGGAACAAGGGCTACCGGGAGTATTTCGCAGTCAAGGCAAATCCAAATCCCTTCCTTATGGATATACTTCATGAATACGGATGTGGAGCAGACTGTTCATCGCTTACCGAGCTTATTTTGTCCGATGCGACAGGACTAAAGGGCGATGAGATAATGTTTTCATCAAATGATACGCCTGATGAAGAGTTCAAAAAGGCAGCAGAGCTCGGGGCCATAATAAATCTTGATGATATCACCCATATAGATGCCTGCCTTCGGGCACTTGGCGGAAAGCTTCCTGAGACAATGTGCTGCAGATACAATCCGGGCGGAGTCTATACACTGTCTAATGGAATAATGGATAATCCTGGCGATGCCAAGTACGGAATGACTCACGATCAGATACTTGAGGCATACAAGAGACTTGCGGATCTGGGAGTGAAGAGGTTCGGACTGCATGCATTCCTTGTAAGCAATACCGTGACAAATGACTATTATCCAGAACTGAGCAGGACTCTGTTTGAGCTCGCTGTCGAGATCAAGGAGAAGACAGGTATTTCATTAAGCTTCATAAACCTCTCAGGTGGAGTCGGCATAGCCTATAAGCCTGAGGAGACACCTAATGATATCACTGTCATAGGTGAAAAGGTCCATAGGGTATATGATGAGATCCTTGTGCCGGCAGGTCTTGGCGATGTTTCAATATATACAGAGATGGGACGCTTCATGATGGGACCTTATGGCGCTCTTGTCACAAGGGTGCTTCATGAGAAGAAGACCTATAAGGATTATATAGGAGTAGATGCCTGTGCAGCCAACCTGATGAGGCCGGCCATGTACGGGGCATATCATCACATCACGGTCATGGGCAAAGAGGATGAGCCATGTGATCATAAATATGATGTAACAGGCTCCCTATGCGAGAATAACGATAAGTTCGCAATAGACCGAATGCTTCCGGAAATAGACCGCGGAGACCTGATCTATATCCACGATACGGGAGCCCATGGCTTTTCGATGGGATATAACTACAATGGCCGTCTCTGGAGTTCAGAGATCCTGCTTCATCCGGACGGAAGCTTTGATATGATAAGACGTGCGGAGGAGCCTAGGGATTATTTCGCAACGTTTGACTGCTTCCCTATCTGGGAGAGGCTTGTAGGTGAGAGGTGCGAGGTGCGAGGGACGAGGCTTGTAGGTGAGAGGTGCGAGGGACGAGGCTTGTAGGTGCGAGGTGCGAGGTGCGAGGGGAAGGAATACTAATCAGTACCCTAACACCTCTAACCTCTGACCTCTAACCTCTAACCTCACACTTAAACTATGCAGGAGTGGCGGAATGGCAGACGCGACAGACTCAAAATCTGTTATGGGCAACCATGTGTGGGTTCGAGCCCCATCTCCTGTACTTCTTGTTGCAACGTTAAGATTGTGATATTATAAAGGTGAGAGGATAATGAAAGGAAAGGAGGACGTTCATGCTTATAAAAAAGGATGGAAAAAACAGCATTACATGTAAGATATCCAGGGAAGAACTTGAGGCAAGAGGCATATCTAATATGGAAGATCTGATCCATGATCAGGTCAGAGCCAGAAAGTTCTTGAATGAGATCCTTGTCGAAGCAGGTGAGACTGTAGACTTTAAGGCAGACAGCGGCTCTATGAGTGTGGCGCTGACAGGACTGCCAGACGGATCAGTCAGCATCACGATCAATAAGGACAAGCCTGAGAATGCGCTTGCCCAGTTGATGGCCAAGTGTAAGGACGCCCTCGGAGATGTCGATAAGGATAAGTCAGAGGATGACGAGAAGGATCCATACGATGGAGTTGTCGTGGATACTCTGGCACCAAGGTTTGACGGCCGGCAGAATATTTCCACGCTCGATCAGAAGGAGGCAACAGAGCTGCTTGAGAACCTTCCGGATGATAAGCCGGTCATGCTTCCGGTGATAGCGGTCATGGACGATCTGGAGAAGTGCATCGGACTCTGCAGGGAGCTTGCTCCCACCAATATGGATGCGCCGTCTGATCTCTATAAGTATGAGGGCAGATATTATCTGTCGATGAGGCTTACAGATACCAAGGAGACTCTTGCCAGCTCGGCGTTTTCTATAGTGGAGTTCTGTCAGGAGATAGTAAATCAGAAAAGAATGCTTTTATTCCTTTCTGAGCATGCAGAGGCAATTATAAGAGATAATGCGATACAGAAGCTGTCACAGCTATGAGATCTGATCGGATGAGACCGGGAAACCGGCCTCTTTTTTGTTGAAATTTTTTCCGGGATAAATTATAGTATTTAGAAGAAATAAAAAGAAAGAAGGTAAACTGATGAAATTCAATATCGGAGTGATCGCCGGTGATGGGATCGGACCAGAGATCACAGATGCGGCATGGACTGTTCTTGAAAGGATAGGAGAAAGATACGGACATGAATTTAACCGTACAGATATCCTGATGGGAGGCTGCTCGATCGATAAGACAGGCCAGCCGCTTACTGATGAGGCGATAGAAGCTGCAAGGGCACAGGATGCCGTGCTTATGGGAAGCATAGGAGGAAATACATCCACATCTCCATGGTATAAGCTGCCGCCAGACAAGAGACCGGAGGCAGGACTGTTAAGACTCAGGAAATCGCTCGGATTATTTGCCAACCTCCGTCCGGCATATCTCTATCCGGAGCTGAAGGAGGCCTGTCCTCTTAAGGAGGCAACGGCAGATGCAGGATTTGATATGATAATAGTAAGGGAGCTGACAGGCGGTCTGTATTTCGGAAAGAGACATACCGAGTCGCTTAATGGAGTGATCCAGGCTACTGACACCCTTACCTATAATGAGGATGAGATCAGAAGGATAGCAAAAAAGGCATTTGAGATAGCCAGAAAGAGAAGGAAAAAGGTTACCTCTGTCGACAAGGCCAATGTTCTTGATTCATCACGCCTGTGGAGAAAGGTAACCGAGGAGGTCTGGGCAGATTATCCGGATGTTGAGCTTTCTCATATGCTGGTCGATAACTGCGCAATGCAGCTTGTCAGGGATCCGGGACAGTTCGACGTGATCCTCACAGAAAATATGTTCGGAGATATCCTTTCGGATGAGGCAGCCATGATAACCGGCTCTCTCGGGATGCTCTCCTCAGCGTCACTTAACGAGACAAGGTTCGGGCTTTATGAGCCAAGCGGCGGATCAGCGCCTGATATAGCAGGAAAGGATATTGCAAATCCAATAGCCACGATCCTTTCGGCAGCAATGCTCCTCCGCTACAGCCTGGATCTCGATAAAGAAGCAGATGCTATAGAGAATGCAGTAAAGAAGGTCCTTTGTGATGGAATAAGGACCAGAGACATCCTTCCGCGCGAGGGAGAAGAAGCCGTAAAGACAGTCGGCTGCTCCCAGATGGGTGTCGAGATAGTAAAGCGGATATGATCATAAAAGCTCCATCAGGAGCACCATGACAAATCCAGTCACGAAGCCTCCGATATGAGCGCTAAGGCTTATGCCAGAGCTTATAAAGCCGGGAAGGATCGAGAAGAAAATGCCGGCCAGAACGTTTTTTAAGGGAAAGATCCTTCTGGTCTCAGGCTTTATAGCAAAGATCACGAAGGCGGCCATGATCCCGAATATTGCACCGCTTGCGCCGGCTGACAGGGCGTATTTTCCAGAGCCAAGCTCGAGGATCATCGTGAGCACATTCCCTCCAAGGCCGGAAAGCAGATATAGAATGAGGAAGCGGAGATGCCCGTAGTATTGCTCTACTATCCGGCCCAGGATGAAAAGGGATAGCATGTTGTTTGCAATATGACTGATGCCGAAATGGACAAACATGGAGGTGAAAAGCCTCCACCATTGTCCCTGCATTATCAGTGGAGTAAATGAAGCGCCGAATGTCAGCGCAATGCTGTTTACAGTGCTTCCTCCGCACATTTCCTCGGCAAGATAGATGATGATGTTTATAGTGATAAGAAGAACAGTGATAAAATATCCATGATGTATGGCCTGTCTTCTGCCTGGCCTTGTATTTGTATCTGACATTATACAAATCTCCTTTTTCTTTTAACTATATACCATTTTTACAATCAAATACACAAACAAAGAGCTCCTGATGTCGGTTTATATATAGCTGATGAAATAATTTCAGTATGGGCTTGAAATTTTTTCACAAATGCATTATAGTAGTCCCTATGCAGCATATACAGGGACTTATTTTTTGTCCCTTTTTATAATAGCAGCAGGAATTAGATTATATTTAGAAAGGAAATGCTTATGCGTAGTGACAACATGAAATGCGGTATGCAGCAGGCTCCGGCCAGGAGTCTTCTGAATGCACTTGGATTTACCAGAGAAGAGATGGAAAAGCCATTAGTCGGGATCGTAAGCTCATACAATGAGATAGTTCCTGGACATATGAACATTGACAAGATCACAGAGGCAGTGAAGATGGGAGTTGCTGAGGCAGGCGGAACACCTGTTGTTTTCCCGGCAATAGCTGTCTGCGATGGAATAGCCATGGGACATATAGGAATGAAGTATTCCCTTGTGACACGTGATCTGATAGCCGATTCTACAGAGTGTATGGCGCTTGCCCATCAGTTTGATGCACTTGTGATGATCCCGAACTGTGATAAGAATGTTCCGGGACTTCTGATGGCTGCGGCAAGGATCAATGTACCTACAGTGTTTGTTTCCGGAGGCCCTATGCTGGCCGGACATGTAAACGGCAGGAAGAGATCTCTTTCTTCCATGTTTGAGGCAGTCGGAGCCAATGCAGCAGGGAAGATGACTGAGGATGAGGTCAGGAACTATGAGGAAAATGTCTGCCCTACCTGCGGCAGCTGCTCAGGTATGTACACAGCCAATTCCATGAACTGCCTGACAGAGGCCATCGGAATGGGACTTCGTGGGAACGGCACTATACCGGCAGTCTACTCTGCAAGGCTTCGTCTGGCAAAGCAGGCCGGATATGCAGTTATGGACATGCTTGAGAAGAATATCCGTCCGCGTGATATCATGACAAAGGAGTCCATAATCAATGCCCTTACTGTAGATATGGCATTAGGATGCTCCACGAACACCATGCTCCATCTTCCGGCAATAGCCCATGAGATCGGCTTTGATTTCGATATCAGCTTTGCTAACCCTATCTCAGAGAGGACACCGAATCTCTGCCACTTAGCGCCTGCAGGTCCGACCTATATCGAGGATCTGAATGAGGCGGGAGGTGTATATGCAGTTATGAAGGAGCTCGGCGACGCAGGCCTTTTAAACCTCGACTGTATGACAGTCACAGGAAAGACTATCGGAGAAAATATAAAGAACGCAGTAAACAGGAATCCTGAAGTCATAAGACCGATCGATAATCCGTATATGAAGAATGGCGGACTTGCCGTATTAAAGGGAAATCTCGCACCGGACGGCTCTGTGGTAAAGAGATCTGCAGTAGCACCTGAGATGATGGTGCATACAGGCCCTGCGAGGGTATTTGACTGTGAGGAGGATGCTATAAGCGCTATAAAGGGCGGAAAGATAGTGGCCGGAGACGTAGTCGTGATCAGATATGAGGGACCTAAGGGCGGCCCTGGAATGAGAGAGATGCTTAATCCTACATCGGCCATTGCCGGAATGGGGCTCGGCTCATCAGTTGCACTTATTACAGACGGCCGTTTCTCAGGAGCAAGCCGCGGAGCCTCAATAGGACATGTATCACCAGAGGCGGCAGTAGGCGGGCCTATTGCGCTTGTTGAGGAAGGAGATATGATCACTATCGATATTCCTTCCATGACGATCACGCTGGAGGTAGCTGATGATGAGCTTGCCCGCCGTAAGGCAGCATGGAAGCCTCGTGAGCCAAAGGTTACAAGCGGCTATCTTCGCAGATATCAGGCACTCGTGACCTCGGGTAACCGTGGAGCCATCCTTGAGCTCCCCAGATAAAGCTACTCTTGGAAATTCATAGAGAAGAAGGCGGTAAATATAGGGATACCAGTTTTACCGGAGGAAAGGATAAATGGAACTTACAGGTGCACAGATAGTAATAGAATGTCTTGTAGAGCAGGGTGTGGATACGGTATTCGGATATCCCGGCGGAGCCATTCTGAATGTGTATGATGAATTATATAAGAATAAAGACAGGATTCGCCATATACTTACAAGCCATGAGCAGGGAGCCTCGCATGCTGCAGACGGATATGCGAGGAGTACAGGCAAGGTAGGAGTATGTATGGCTACCTCAGGGCCGGGAGCTACCAACCTTGTGACAGGTATAGCTACAGCCTATATGGATTCAGTCCCGATCGTTGCGATCACCTGTAATGTCGCAGTACCGCTTCTGGGAAAGGATTCCTTCCAGGAGGTCGATATAGCCGGGGTCACTATGCCGGTGACCAAGCATAATTTCATTGTAAAGGATGTAAGGGACCTGGCTCCTACGATAAGGAGAGCCTTCAGGATAGCAAAATCCGGAAGGCCTGGTCCGGTCCTTATAGATATTCCTAAGGATGTCACAGGAAACAGGACAGAATATGAGGCAGCAGTACCTGAGGTAATAGAGAGAAAGACGGCTGACATAAGGGAGTCGGATATAGATGAGGCTGTCTCAATGATAAAGAAAGCGACAAAGCCTTATATCTTTGTAGGTGGCGGAGCTGTTATTTCACGGGCAGCGGATGAGGTAAGGGAGTTTGCTGATCTGATAGACGCTCCTGTCTGTGACTCTCTTATGGGAAAGGGCGCCTATCCCGGAAGTGGCAGCAGATACACAGGAATGCTGGGAATGCACGGTACAAAGGCATCAAACCTGGGAGTTTCCTCCTGTGACCTCCTTATTGCCATAGGTACACGTTTCTCAGACAGGGTGCTTGGCAATCCAAAGACCTTTGCCTCGAATGCAAAGGTCCTTCAGATCGATGTGGATCCGGCTGAGATCAATAAAAATATTATTGCCGACGCCCAGATCATTGGAGATGTAAGAGAGGCCTTAAGGCAGCTGATACCTAAGCTTGACAAACAGGATCATCATCACTGGATGGACCATATGGCTGATCTATGCAGGAAGTTCCCGCTGGAGGTTCCAAAGCAGGGACTTACAGGTCCATATGCAGTAAGAAAGATCTACGAGGAAACAAAGGGCAATGCTATCATCTCGACCGAAGTCGGTCAGCATCAGATGTGGGCAGCCCAGTATTATCTTTACGACAGACCGGGACAGCTACTGACATCCGGAGGCTTAGGTACAATGGGCTACGGACTTGGCGCCTCGATCGGAGCTGCCATAGGCAATCCAGGCTGTAAGGTCATAAATATAGCCGGAGACGGATGCTTCAGAATGAATATGAATGAGATAGCCACAGCGGTAAGGAACAAGCTTCCTATCGTAGAGGTGATAATGAACAATCATGTGCTCGGCATGGTGCGTCAGTGGCAGGACCTCTTCTATGGCAAGCGTTATTCCAATACCATACTGGATGATGGAGTGGATTATGTGAAGCTTGCAGAGGCAATGGGAGCAAAGGGATTACGCGCGACAAGCCAGAAGGAATTCGATTCCGCTATAAGGACCGCAATGGATGAGGATACGCCGGTCGTCATTGATGCGATAATAGGAAGCGATGACAAGGTATGGCCTATGGTCGCACCGGGTAAGCCGATAGCCGAATGCTTTGATCAGTCTGATCTCTGAAAAAGGTATGGTATATAAGTCTTTTTCTTGATTATAGTAAGCAAAAGTGATATATTGTTTACGAATATTTATGCATACAGGAGGATTACGTAATGTCTAGAGTTTATAACTTTTCCGCTGGACCGGCAGTGCTGCCGGAGGAGGTTTTGAAGGAGGCACAGGCCGATCTGCTTGATTACAAGGGCTGCGGTATGTCAGTAATGGAGATGTCGCATCGATCCCAGATGTTTGACGACATAATCAAGTCAGCAGAAAAGGATATCAGGACATTACTTAATATCCCTGATAATTATAAGGTCCTTTTCCTTCAGGGCGGAGCATATCAGCAGTTTGCAGCCATTCCTATGAATATGATGAACAAGCATCATAAGGCTGGATATGTGCTTACAGGTCAGTGGGCTACAAAGGCCTGGAAGGAAGCGAAGATCTATGGTGATGCAGTAGCCCTTGCTTCATCAGAGGACAAGACATATTCCTATATTCCTGACTGTTCAGATCTTCCTATCACGGATGATATGGATTATGTCTATATCTGCCAGAACAACACTATTTACGGAACAGAATACTGGGAGCTTCCGAATACAAAGGGCGTAGATCTGGTCGCTGATGTTTCCAGCTGCTTCCTTTCAAAGCCAATGGATGTAAGCAAGTACGCTGTAATGTACGGCGGTGTCCAGAAGAACGTAGGACCTGCAGGTCTCGTGATCGATATCATAAGAGAAGATCTGATCACTGATGATGTTTATCCTGGCACTCCAACTATGCTCAAGTGGAAGACCCAGGCTGACAAGGATTCCCTCTTTAACACTCCTAACTGCTGGGCAATCTATATGTGCGGTCTTGTATTCAAGTGGCTCTTAAGGAACGGCGGACTTGCCGAGATGGAGAAGAGAAATGCCGAGAAGGCTGCTATCCTTTATGATTTCCTTGATCAGAGCAAGCTCTTCAAGGGAACTGTCGAGAAGAAGGACAGATCAGTCATGAATGTTCCATTTGTCACAGGGGACAAGGATCTCGATGCCAGGTTCGTAGCAGAGGCCAAGGCAGCAGGCCTTGAGAATATCAAGGGCCACCGTACAGTAGGTGGGATGAGAGCTTCGATCTATAACGCAATGCCAAAGGCAGGCGTAGAGAAACTTGTGGAGTTTATGGGAGATTTTGAGAAGAAGAATTTGAGGTGAGAGGGGAGAGGTCAGAGGTGAGAGGTCAGAGGATATGGACTTAAGATTCCACACCTCAAACCTCACACCTCACACCTACAACAGAAAGGAAACCAAAGTACTATGTTTCGCTATCACACACTTAACGCCATTTCCCCTAAGGGACTGGTGAAGTTTTCAAATAATTACGAGCAGACAGATGAGGCCGATGATGCTGACGCTTTTATAGTAAGAAGCGCCAAGCTCCACGATATGGAGTTTTCTGATAAGCTCTGCTGCATAGCAAGAGCAGGAGCAGGCGTCAATAATATCCCTCTTGATAAATGCGCAGATCAGGGTATCGTCGTTTTCAATACACCTGGAGCAAATGCAAATGCAGTCAAGGAGCTGGTATTCGCAGGAATGCTTCTTGCAAGCCGCGATATCATCGGTTCTGTAAACTGGGTTCTGGAGAATAAGGATGACCCGGACATTTCCAAGTCAATGGAAAAGGCAAAGAAGAATTTCGCAGGGAATGAGCTCGCAGGCAAGAAGCTCGGAGTAATCGGACTCGGAGCTATAGGACAGCAGGTCGCAAACGCAGCCACCCATCTGGGAATGGAGGTTTACGGCTATGATCCTTATATCTCGGTAAATGCAGCCTGGAACCTGTCCAGAAATGTCGAGCATATAGGAAATGTCGATGATATATACAAAGACTGTGATTTCATTACAGTTCATGTGCCTCTTCTTGATTCGACAAAGGGCATGATCGATGCCCAAGCAGTGGACAAGATGAAGAAGGGTGTAGTCATCCTGAACTTCGCAAGGGATCTTCTGGTTGATGAGAAGGCAGTTCTTGATGGTATCAAGACAGGTAAGATAAAGCATTATGTGACAGATTTTCCTAATCCGGTTACAGCCGGAAAGCCGGGAGTTATCGCAACCTCACACCTGGGAGCATCTACTGCAGAGGCGGAGGAAAACTGTGCTATGATGGCCGTTGATGAGATAATGGATTATCTCGAGAATGGAAACGTCACACATTCAGTCAACTTCCCTGACTGCTCTATGGGCGTCTGCCAGGCAAAGGGAAGACTTGCTATCCTTCATCACAACAAGAGCGGTCTTATAGCCAAGTATACGACAATTCTAGGCGATGCAGCGATAAATGTATCAGACATGACCAATAAGAGTCGTGGAGACTATGCATACTCACTTATAGACGTTGATTCTGAGGTTACTTCAGATGTTATTGACAAGCTCAGCTCAATACCTGATGTGATTCGTGTGAGAGTAGTTAAATAAGTTTAATTATAAAAGACTAGACGCAGACAGGCATAAGGTCTGTCTGCGTTTTTTACAGAAAGGAGTTTTTGATGGCAACAGTAAGACCTTTTGCAGCGATCCGTCCGCGTGTGGATATGGCGCAGACCATCGCGGCACTGCCATATGACGTATACGATAGATCAGAGGCTACATCCCATGTCAGGAAGTTCCCTCACTCCTTTCTCGCAATAGACAGGGCAGAGACCTCCTTTCCTACAGATGTGAGCGAGTATGACCCAAGGGTCTACAAGAAGGCTCATGACCTGCTATGGCAGTGGGTGGATGACGGCTCCTTTGTACGTGATAATGCTCCATATTATTATATCTATGAGGAAAATATGGACGGCCGCGCCCAGACAGGTATTGTTGCCTGCGCCTCGATCGATGACTATCAGAACGGAGTAATAAAGAAACATGAGAATACCCGTGCCGAGAAGGAAGAGGACAGGATAAATCATGTGGATGCCTGCAATGCCCAGACGGGACCTATCTTTCTGGCATACAGGAGAAATAATACAATAGAAGAGATCATAAGCCGTCACAAGAGCCATGAGGAGCCTGTTTATGATTTTACAACTCTTGACGGGATTTCCCACAGGGTATGGATCATAAAGGACCCTGAGGAAATAGAGACCATAAGGTCTGCCTTTGCCGGTATTGATTCGATCTACATAGCGGATGGACATCATCGTGCCGCATCTGCTGTCAAGGTAGGACTAAAAAGAAGAGCTGCCCATCCGGGATATACAGGAGACGAGGAATTCAATTATTTCCTGTCAGTACTGTTTCCGGACGAGGAGTTAAAGATCTTTGACTATAACAGGGTCCTAAAGGATCTGAACGGACATACTCCTATGGAGGTTCTTGGTGCGGTAAAGGAGGTTGCTGAGCTTAAACGACAGGGCAGGGCGCCTATAAAGCCGCAGTTCAAGGGCTCATTTTCAATGTATTTAGATGATACCTGGTATAATTTTGCCTTCAGACAGAATCTGAGAAGCACAGATCCAGTGGACGGTCTTGATGTATCACTGCTTCAGAATCTGATACTTGATCCGGTATTTGGGATCAAGGATCCGAAGACTGATTCGCGGATTGACTTCGTAGGAGGTATTAGAGGATTAAGAGAGCTGGAGCACCGCTGTGACAGGGACTGCAAGGCGGCCTTTGCCATGTACCCGACATCTATCTCTGAGCTTTTTGCAGTGGCCGACGCCGGTCGTCTGATGCCACCTAAGTCCACCTGGTTTGAACCAAAGCTTAGGAGCGGACTCTTTATTCATGAGCTGGATCATTAGTCAGGGATAAGGGGGCTGCCTATGCTCGTGGATTGAACCCACGATTTCATCAAAAGAGAGCTTGTCACCTGCCACATCAAGGGTCAGGTCGGCAAGCTCGTTTTCTTTGTGTGTTACCTCAAAATGATTTACATAAAGGAAAGTGACCATTGTTGCAGCGGCAGTACGTTTATTACCATCGAGAAAGACCTGATGTCTGGCAAAGCCTTCAAGTTACTTAGCAGCCTTATCAAATACAGGAGGAAAAAGATCAGTTACGGCGAAGGACTGATAAGGAGCGGCACACGTGTCAAAGAAAGGCCATAAAAACACTTGCATACAGAAAAGAGAAGTGATAGAATGATAGCCAAAATTAAATGAAGGAGATCTTCAGGGCGGGGTGAGATTCCCCACTGGCGGTATAGTCCGCGACCCATTGCTTTTCTTATCTGTGCAGTGGCCGAACCGGTGCGACTCCGGTACCAACAGTATCTGATATATTGACAGGTGTCTCATATGAGACCAGGTTCATTATATCACAAGTCTGGATGGAAGAAGGTCAGGTATTTTCCATACGATGACTAGAAGGCCCTGTAGAGTTACTTTTCAAGTATCTGTCTGCAGGGCTTTTTCAGGCTCGCAAGAAGGGAGACCTGCTCCTGGAGGAGCTCTCTCATCTTCTGGCAAAGAGGATCTCCGATAACCAACTGTCCCTGTAGGATGAGGCAGAGACAGCGCCATAGAAAGGAGATCAGATTATGGCAGATTTTACATTAGATCAGGAGGAGAAAAGGGGCAAGAGAAGCAGCAGAGGAAGTGTCCGCTATATAGCAGTGACAGGAGTCCTGTCAGCAAGCGCATTTATCCTTCAGCTTTTAGAGATACCGCTTCCCTTCCTTCCGTCCTTCATCAAGTTCGATTTTTCAGATCTTCCAGCACTGATCGGATCATTTGCAATGGGGCCGGTATGCGGAATACTGATAGAGCTTCTGAAGAATCTCTTCCATGCGCTTGTTTCCCAGAGCTTCGGAGTAGGCGAGATCTCGAATTTCATCCTCGGTGCTATATTTGTAGGCATATCCGGGCTTATCTATAAGGTTGACAGGACCAAGAGGGGAGCAGTGATAGCTTCAGTAGCAGGAGCTATAGCTATGGCAGCTCTAAGTTTTCCGAGCAATATCTTCTTCGTATATCCTGTCTATTACAACTTCATGCCTAAGGCAACGATCCTGGCAGCCTACCAGGCTATCATCCCTTCGATGAAGAGTGTGGAGCAGTCGATCCTCTGCTTCAATGTACCGTTCACATTTGCAAAGGGGATGATCGATGTCCTGATCACCTTCCTTATCTACAAAAGGATATCGCCGCTTCTTAAGGGCAGGCATTGATAAGCTGACCGCACCAGGTGGGTGCGGTCTTTTTTGTTCTTGACAATGGAAACGTTTTCACTTATATTTCTCTTAGTTGAAAGCTTTCCAAAACATTTGCCATCTGACGCTTTTGCCCTGCAGCTTTCGGAATGCCAGTAAGAGCTTTAGCAGAGACGGCCAGCCATGGTATTGGAAGTTTCTTAAGATCAGGATATGAAAGGGAAATATATGCAGAATTTAATGAAAAAGGCCCTTGCAGTGATGATAATAGCTGCGGCGTGTCTTCAGGTAAGCGGGACAGCTTATGGGGCAGAGCCTTCCTCTGTTACTCATTCGACAGACAAGCAGGCTCTTAAGAACGGTCTGTGTACAGACACAGCAGATGGAACTATACTCCATGCCTGGTGCTGGTCCTTTAAGACAATAAAGGAAAATATGAAGGACATAGCAGAGGCCGGCTTCTCGACGGTCCAGACATCGCCGGCTAATGCCTGCGTTGACGCTTATCCGACAAAGAAGCTTATGGGAGATGATGAAAGCGGCGGTACCGATGGCGCCTGGTGGTGGCAGTATCAGCCGACTGACTGGAAAATCGGTAACTATCAGCTGGGTACGGAAAAAGATTTCAAGGATATGTGCGCCGAGGCGGACAAGTACGGGATCAAGATAATAGTTGATGTGATACCAAACCACACGACTCCACGTCTTGGCGATGTCTCGAAGGACCTGATCAAGGCTGCAGGAGGCGGAAAGGGAGTCGATGGAGGGCTCTATCATCAGAACGGATTTAATAATATCACTCGCTGGGATGACAGATATGAGTGCACGACAGGAGAGATGGGAGGACTTCCTGATGTGAATACAGAAAATCCTGACTTTCAGGATTATTTTGTAAGCTACTTAAAGCAGCTGGTAAAGGATGGCTGCGACGGTATGCGTTACGATACAGCCAAGCATATAGGCCTTCCCTCGGATCCGCTTGATAAGTATAGCAGTGAGCATGGCTGGAAGAATAATTTCTGGCCTCTGGTGACAGGCAAAGAGGCCGATCTGAATGGCACGAGCTTTGATGCAAAAGGCCTGTTTATATATGGAGAGGTGCTTCAGGGAGCCAATGTGCCACAGGACGAGTATCAGAAATATATAGACATGACAGCCTCAGATTATGGCGCAGCACTTAGAAGTGCGCTGATGATAAGCAACTTTCAGGCGTCGAATATTTCTGATATGCAGGTAGGAAACTCAAAAAAAGCAGTTACCTGGGTTGAATCCCATGATACTTACTGTAATGATCACGAATCCGCAAAGCTTACTGACGCTCAGATAGAGCTGGGTTGGGCTATCCTTGCCTCCCAGAAGAACGGCACGCCCCTGTTTTTTTCAAGACCTGATGGATCTGACGGACCGGAAAGAAATTACTGGGGTAAGAACATTCTTGGAGCAAAGGGTAATGACGAGTTCAAGAGCACAATAGTAAAGGGAGCTAACTTTTTCCGCAATGCCATGAAGGGCCAACCACAGAAGCTTGAAAATCCTGATGATGATCTGCATCTTCTGGTGGTTTCACGAGGAAAGAAGGGAGTCGCCCTGATAAACGGAAGCGACAAGGCAGAGATAAAGATAAAGACGGAGCTTGGGAATGGCACATATACAGATACTGTAAGCCAGAGTAAATTTACTGTAAAAAATGGAGTGCTGACCGGAACGATAGGTAAGGAAACGGCAGCATTTATCTATAAAAGAGATAAGACCAGGATCCCTCTTGTACCTGTAGCAGGAGTAATCATAATTGGCGGAGCGGCTCTTCTTGTAATAGTTCTAAGAAAAAAATCTGTCATAAGCAACAAGGTCAAGGGGAAGCAGAGCAAAGAAGATAAGGGTTGAGAGAGCTACGACGGAGCAGGCAAGAGCTGGCCTCCTGTTGTATTTTTCGGCAATAACCGCCGAAAGTGAGGCCGACGGCATGCAGTAGAGAAGAAGAAGGATCCATAGAGCCGATCTGCAGGCCGACTATTATAAGTGAAAGCGGAGTCATCATTGACCCTATTGCAGAAATGCTGTCTGTAATCATTGCGGGGAAACGGAAAGGCAGGCAGTAGAGTATCATCGAGGCTGCTGAAATCATTATGATCTTATTTGTCAGGAGCTTTTGCGGGGAAAGGATCTCCCTTACGGACTTTTCACTGCCCTCTGCCTTTTCCATGCCTATAGTAAAGAAGAACAGCTGGAAAACAAAGTTGTAAAAGCCACACCTGGCAGCAGGTGTGGCTTTTTTTCACCTTTTTATTTTTACCAGTACCCCTTCCCCGAATTTTAGTTTATATAAGCTGATCGTATCAGGAATTCCCCCATTCTGCAACCGATTCCCTGTATGCGAGAGTGACATTTTTACGGCTGTGAGCTATTATAGAGCCGGTACGTACCAGAGGTAATTGAAGGTCACAGAAAATGGAGAAAAAAATGATCAAGAAGAAAGTCAGGAGAGAGATGAAACGAAAGATTTTTATAGTTGCAAACGGGATTTTATTTGCGATCTATGCAGCTGCTCTGGTCTATGTCCTGTTCTTGAATGGAAGGGGACTGGTATGGAGCGGAGTATCATTTAAGGACTACTGCAGGCGCTTTACGAATCTGATCCCATTGTGGGATATATCAGCTTATTTCGTAAAGGTCTCTTCAGGACAGCTGGCGTTTGCGATAGCACTGAGAAACATCCTGGGTAATTTCCTTATGTTCATGCCGCTCGCATACTTCGCTTATATTTTTAAAAGGCCATCGATCAGGAAATATACGATCATGCTGCTTGTGATCCTGGTGGTGATCGAGCTTCTGCAGCTGCTTCTTCGGGTTGGAAGCTGTGATATAGATGATATAATACTAGGACTATCCGGTTCTGTTCTGGTATATGCTGTCATAAGCACGACGGGCAGTGCCATATCTGAAAAAAAGAAGGCAGGCTGATCTGACAGGTGGATAAACGGGAATATCATAACCCGTTTATCCATTTTTTTAATTGAGCCTCGGACATATCAGAGCTTAAGTGATATATTACGCCCCTGTCATTAATAAAGGCATCTCTTGATCCGTCGGATTTCCCATCTGCCAGATAACATCTGTCATGATAGGAGGTGACAAAGGAAGAGACTTTAAGCTCTGCCGGATCGAAAGAATCAACCTCGTTTATCATCTGCTTAGGGGAGACGACCGCGACCGGATAGATCACATCACAGCGGATCCTGTGACCGTAGCAGGATATATCCGAAAGATATATCCTGATGCTTCTCAGCTGACCAGTTCCGCATTTGATGGCCAGATTGTCACGATCCTCAAACCCGCTTCCATCAAGCAGTCTGAGATCAGCTCCGGTGCTATTCCTGAGTGCTGAAAATGAAGTGCTTCTTTTATAGTAAGAGTAACTTAAGTCCCTGCTTATACCGTTGAAGGTCGTGTGCCCTCCCGCAGAAAAGGCAGCATCAGCATTGACCTTTATAGGAATATTCTTATAAGTCTTGAAGTAGAACATTACGGCATCATTGGCTTCACTTTTTTGGGCTGTAAAATATGCATCATCATATAATTTGCCGTCTGGGTACATCTGGATAGAGCATAGCAGAAAAAAGTATGAGATAATGGCTACAGAGAAAAGTGCAGCAAAAGAGACCTTTTTCTTGAGAAGTCCATGTGAGTGCAGGGCATTTCCACTGCCAAGGAAGTATGCCATGGCAATAAGGATCAGATCCAGAAGAACTGCTATTATTATAGGATCCAATGCCTGAGCAACATATGTCATCAGCCTGGTACTGTCATGAAAAAACCTGATGGCCTGGTCGAGGGAAATGATACTTATTATTATTCCGGCTCCAGCGTTTATTTTAACAGCGGTCTTCATGGCCCTGATTTCATCAGTGATATTACTATTATCAGATTTGTCACTAAGGAATCTCCTGATTCCGCTGAACAGATCAGGCATGCATCCACTGCATATCTGTATAAGGATACTCAGGATAAAAAATGCGGCTATATATTTTGCCTGAGACTGTAAAATGATCAGGCCGCTTTCATGCAGCAGCATTATTATGATAAGAAGAACTGATAGAAATCCTGACAGAACGATAAGAGGGCGATAAAGGTGACTCCCTCCGCCCTCGTTTTCCTGAGCCAGACTTATGATCTGCTGATCAGCTGCCTTTCTGTATTCGCTGTCAGATATTCTTCTGCCGGAAAGCAGCTCGGCAACAGATACACCGAGTGCCCGACTTAATGGCTCATACATACCGGCGTCAGGATAGCTATCTCCCTTTTCCCATCTGCTGATCGTGCTGTTGGTGACGCCCAGCCTGCTTCCAAGATCCTTCTGTGTCAGCCCCTGTTCTTTCCTTAAGCTCTGTATAAAAGCACCTATAGCGTTCTGATCCATTTGTCTTTCTGTCATAATGTACCCTTTAACAGCACGCATCCGTATTCTGGGATTGTGCCGTCAAAAGTGCCGTCAGAAAGCAGCTCCTTGTAGCCCGTGTATTCTCTGGCACTGGCCTGATCGCCTGAGGTATGGAAGATGAGGATCTCGCCGGATGTGAGATGGTATTCTAGTATGCTTCTGTCATCATCCGCGCTTACCTGACTGTAGCTTCCGCTGGTAAGAGCTGGAATAGTATGCCTGAAGTAGGTAAGACGCTGGTACCACCGGTACATATCAAGGTCCTGTCTGGACTGTTCCCAGATCATGCCCCTTCTGTTGTCGGGATCGGCTCCGCCTGTCATGGCGACTTCATCGCCATAGTAGATGAATGGAGTGCCCGGAAGCAGCATCTGAAAGGCAGCGGCAAGCGAGAGCTTCCTTTTGTCGCCGCCTGCACGGAAGAGGAAGCGGCTGGTGTCGTGGCTGTCGATCAGGTTCCATAGGACAGGAAGCACACTGCTGTGATACTGGCCGTTCAGGAAGCTCTGCTGGGAAAGAAAGCCGGATGGGGAGAGAGAGGCAGAGCAGACCATCTCGCCTATGTTTTTGAAGAAGGCATAGTTCATCACTGAGTCCCACTCATCACCCTGAAGGAAATCTGGTGAGAAATGCCATACCTCACCGACAAGAAGGGCGTCTGACTTGATGGACTTTACCGCACGGCGGAATTTTTTCCAGAAGGAGTGACCTATCTCATCTGCGACGTCAAGCCTCCAGCCGTCAATGTCGAAATCCTTGATATAATGGCAGGCTACATCGATCACATATGAGGCAGCATCGGGATTTTCAAGATTAAGCTTTGGCATGCCGCCCACATAGGCAAAGCTCTGGAAGGAAGGCTTCTCGCTGTCTGTCCCGTAGGATATATCATCGCTGTCGAGGAAGTACCAGTCATAGTATCTGGATTTCCTGCCATGCTCTCTGATGTCCTTGAAGGCGAAGAAGTCAGGAGAGGTATGGTTGAATACGCCGTCAAGCATGACCCTCATCCCGCATTCGTGAGCCTTGTCTACAAGCTGATGCAGATCGTCCTCGTCACCGAGCGAGGGGTCTACTGAATAGTAGTCGATCGTATCGTACTTATGAGATGTATTCGACCTGAAGATAGGAGTCATGTAGATCACGTCGACACCAAGCTCCTTCAGGTATGGCAGATGCTCAGTAATCCCGCGGAGGTTGCCACGAAGGTCATCCTTATAGCCTATGGGAGTTTTGTACCAGAGCTTATCGTCGACCTTTTCCGTCGTGGCAAAGCGGGTCGGAAATATCTGGTATACAACTGCGTTTCTGGCCCACTGCGGGATATGAAAGGTCTGCTCGCGGCGGGAGATAAGAGGGCAGTCATACATGGCCTCCACATCAGACGGCTCATTGGAGAAGAAGCGTGAGTCACCGTAGTAGACCCTTGCACCGGCCTCATCCACCAGCTCAAAATAGTATCTGAGGCAGAGCATATCAGGATTCTTGCGGAACTGGCCGGCCATAGCTATATCTATATCTGCAAAGAAGTAGTCGTGGCCGAAGTCGCTGGCATAGCAGGTCATTTTGTGGCAGTCTCTGGTGTCCTGCCTGCTTATATCTATATATTTGTCACGGGTATGGAGGTAGATCGCGCTCATATCACCGCGCGCAGCGGATATCCTTATGCGAAGCCTTCCGTTTTCAAGGAAAAAGGCGTCACGCTGGTCGGCATAGTGTGAGATTCCTGAATATATCATTTTACTTCCCTTTCTGGATTTCGTTTACTGGAGCGTTACAAGGGACACTGTGCAAGAGACGGATCTCTCCCTTACTGGTCTGCTTCATCTGGTAGAGAGCATAGTCAGCGCCATAGGTGAAGTCCCAGATACGGTTCCCCGGGGTCGGGACTGAGTTCATTATACCCTGAGAGACCGACAGATAGTCAGAGCCCCTGGAATGCTCGTTCCTTATCTTCATCTGTAAGATCGAATCACGTATATGTGCAGCCTTCTCCAGGATCTCCTGATCAGACATACCATAGTAGATCACCATGAATTCATCGCCGCCGTATCTGGCTGCGAAGATATGCTTTCCGGAGATACTGCTTAAGATGCCGGCAAGCAGCTGAAGACAATGATCACCCTGCTGATGACCATAGGTATCATTTAACTCCTTAAAGAAATCTATGTCAAGCATTTCCACACCAAGTGATGCTCCGTTTTTTTGGGCCTTCGCAAGAAAGTATTCGGCCTTCTGGCTCAGAAGGGCTCTGTTCGCAAGCTGTGTCAGTGGGTCTATGGAGGCCTCGTGCATAAGGATCTGGTTCTGCCTTTCCATCCTTTCCTTTTCGCGACGGAGACGGTTCATATCATTGTGAATGCTTATATTGGTACGGTAGATCTGGATATTTTCACGGTTTCTCCTGCAGCTGATTTCGAAGTAGTCAGACTCAAGCCTGTGTATCTCTGCAGGATCGTTTATCTGCCTGTGGTACCTGATGTCACGTTCAAGGAACTGCAGCTGCATGAAGGAAATGCCTGACGACATGATGGACTGCCTTGATATATCAAGAAGAGTACCTACAAGATCCGGCCGGTCAGCATTTAAGAGGGTATCTGCTATACAGCAGACATTCTCACAGAAGTCTATGTAGGAGCCGTCAAAGCGTGAAAGAGCATCTGCAAATGCAGAAAAAGCCATATCCCGCTTCTTTTCCTGGTGGGTTGAGTCATAGTAGTAGATAAGGACCTCGCTCAGATCGGTGTAGATCTCATCAGGAAATGCATCACGAAGGGAGGTTTCGAGATCAGTTAGCCTTGCCATGGCATCTCTGGCATGAGAAAACTGCTTTGACCGTATGCAGAAGGTGGCCTCCTGGGCAAGTGCTATAAGAAGCGGAAAGCGATTAGACGCTTGTAGCAGATATTTCTGTCCCCGCCTGCAGTAGTGGATAGCTTTTTTGAAGTCACCGATCTCGTAATAGATATGGCCTATATTTGCAAGAGCAGCACCGAAGGCTGAATTATCATGATCTGTAGACCTGAGGGCCTCTTCATAATATTCGAGGGAGATAGGATATTCACCACGGTTCATAGCGTCTATACCGAGCAGGTTGTAGCAGATGGAGGCAGTGGAATGGTCCTCATTCGCCTCAAGGACTCTGATGCCTGATCTCGCGTGATAGATGAAGCGTTTCAGATCACCCTTGACGTAGTACAGTCTTGCATAATAGGCATGGCAGAAACCGCATATAAGGGTATTGCCATTCCTTACTGCTATGTCCATAAGCTTTTTTAGGTTTTTTCTGGTGCCGGCTCTGTCGGAATCGTAGTTCTTTTCGATAAGCCTTACCATGTCCTGAATTTCAGGCGTCTGTAAGTCAAAATCCTTCATATAGGGCCCTCGGTTACATATTTACAACTACCTGCAAGTATAGCATAATTTTACTACTAAAAAAAGCTTCGGTTTAGTTTTGCTTTGGTAAACATTTTGTAAAGAAATATTATTTAATATTAAAATACTTTAATTGGCCGTCATCCGAAAATCATCCGGGAATTTTCGCAAAAAATAAACATGAATCTAAGAAAATTGTCATTGATTATAATGGCCTGTGCAAGTATGATTTAAGAAAGATTTAACATGGGCGTCTTTAAATCGACACAAATCATATGGAGACGTCCGGTCTGCGCTGGTACTGCAGAAGGAGGGCGTAAAAATCAGTCCTGCGGGGCTGCTGCAGCGGGGTTTTGGCTGTAGCAGAGGTATTATTTTATGAAAGGGACATATAAATGAAGAATCAGAAAAGAAGGATGCTGTCAGCCATCATAGCGGCAGCCTGTGCGTTCACGTTCGTTTCACCTCAGACCGGATTTTACGCTGTAAGGACATATGCAGCGACTCCTGCATCCAGGACACATGCTACAGATGCAGAGGCCAGGGAGAATAATCTTGCAACTAACACAGTTGATGGAACCATTCTCCATGCCTGGTGCTGGTCATTCAAGACTATAAAGGCCAACATGAAGGACATAGCAGCAGCTGGTTTCTCAACAGTACAGACCTCACCTGCCAACGCCTGTGTCAATGCTTATCCTACTATGAAGCTTATGGGTAATGACCAGACGAACGGAACGGATGGATGCTGGTGGTGGCAGTACCAGCCTACAGACTGGACTATCGGCAACTATCAGCTGGGAAGCGAGCAGGACTTCAAGGATATGTGCGCCGAGGCTGACAAGTACGGGATCAAGGTCATAGTAGATGTAATCCCTAACCACACGACACCAAGGCTTAATGATGTATCACAGAATCTGATCAATGCAGCAGGCGGTGGAAAAGGCGTAGCTGGCGGACTCTATCATAAGAACGGCTTTAATAAGATCACCCAGTGGGGCAACCGCTATGAGTGCACGACCGGAGAGATGGGCGGACTTCCTGATGTAAATACAGAGAACCCTGGCTTCCAGGATTATTTCGTGAAGTACTTAAAGGAGCTCGTTAAGGACGGCTGCGACGGAATGCGTTATGATACAGCCAAGCATATAGGTGTTCCATCCGATCCTAAGGACGAGTACACGAGCCAGAAGGGCTGGACCAATAACTTCTGGCCTCTTGTCACAGGAAAGGAAGCCAACAAGCACGGAACCAGGTTCGATGCTTCAGATCTCTTCATCTATGGAGAGGTGCTGCAGGGAGATAATGTCCCTCAGGACGAGTACCAGAAGTACCTGTCGATGACTGCCTCGAACTATGGCGGCACTATCAGAAGTGCAGTTTCAAGCAATAATTTCTCTGACTGGAACCTTAAGAACATGCAGGTAAGCGACACATCAAAGGCCGTTACCTGGGTTGAGTCTCACGATACCTACTGCAACAATCACGAGTCTGCAAGACTTACAGACAAGCAGATCGAGCTCGGCTGGGCCATCCTTGCCGCACAGAAGAACGGAACTCCTCTCTTCTTCTCAAGACCTGACGGATCCAATGGATCATCCGGCAACTACTGGGGAAATAACGTCCTTGGCGCCAAGGGAAATGATGAGTTTAAGAGCACTATAGTAAAGTGCGCGAACTTTTTCAGAAACGCAATGGTTGGTCAGGGACAGAACATTTCGAATCCTACAGGCAACAATAATCTCGTGATGATCGAGAGAGGATCAAAGGGAGTCGCTTTAGTAAACGGCGGCGGAAATACCTCTGTCGATGTTTCGACAAAGCTTTCTGACGGATCTTATATTGATACAGTAAGCAGGAATACATTTACTGTACAGAATGGGAAGCTCAAGGGATCCATAGGAGGATCGACAGCTGCATTCCTTTACAAGACAAGCAGCACAGGCGGTTCTGGAAATACAGGAGACCAAGGAAAGACTGATTCCGGAAAGACGGACAGTGGAAATACTGGCAGCCATACGACTGATACTTCCTCTGTGATCGACGGATCATACAATATCTACTTCGTAAATAACGATAACTGGTCAGGAGATATAAAGGCATATCTCTATGACAGCAACGATACGAATAATAAGAATAGCGACTGGCCTGGAGTAGCCATGACAAAGGTCGGAACGGTAAACTGCAAGGATGTATATGCAACCAATGTACCTTCAAATCTCTCCGGAAAGTCGGTAAAGGTAATTTTCACAAACGGAAGTCAGCAGTTCCCTGCCCATCAGGGAGATCGGGACGGACTTGACTACAGCAGTGGCTCATATGCACTCAGCTCAATAGATGCTTCATCATGGAAGGCTGTTGAAAAGAAGACCGAGGAAACGGGAAAGAAAGACGATAATACAGGAAAGACCGACGAAAACAGCGGTAAGACCGGAGACGATACCGATGGCGATATCTTTGATATCAACTACGAGGACATAGAGGGAGACGACTCTGATACCGCAGAAGTAGGCGATGAGCTTACGACTGAGAATGCGGTTTATACAGTAACAGCTGTAGGAGATAAGAATACAGTAGAGTATTCAGAGTGCTTCGTCGAGAATCCAAAGAAGATAGTCGTTCCTGATACAGTAACGATCGATGGAGCTAAGTATGATGTTACCTCTATCGGAAACAAGGCCTTCGCAAGACAGAAGACAATGACAGCAGTAGCTATCGGAAAGAATGTTACTTCTATAGGTAATAAGGCATTCTACGGCTGCAGCAAGCTAAAGCAGGTGGTTGTAAACTCAACAGCCCTTAAGACCGTAAAGACAAGCTCCTTCAGGAAGGTCAATAAGTCTGTGATGGTCCTCGTGCCTAAGGCAAATGCAAAGGCATACAGGAAGCTCTTCAAGAAGGCCGGCATCAAGTCAAAGAACATCAAGGCTATAAGCGCTGACCAGAAGAAGAACAATAATACATCGAAGGACACAAGCACCAGCAAGAACGATACTGTAAAGAACGATACCAGTAACAAGTCAGAAAACAATACCGGAAGCACTACAGGCAATACATCTGGCAATAACCAGACCAGTGGTCAGAAAACTGAGGCTGTAAAGACAAAGCTTTACTCCACAAACTCCAATGGCTTCGGATCAAAGAAGACTATCACAAGCCCGTCTGACTTTACAGACTCTGATATAATTGCTCAGGGAGCTGCAAATGACGATCCAAGGACCTTCAGAGGAGCTCACGAGGGACCTGTCTATGATGATTATGCTCTGTATGCGGCCTATGATGATACCAATCTCTATGTTGGATGGCAGTATGTAAATGTCGCTGACGTTTCCGCTCCTGAGCAGGGCTATCCGAACAGCGATAATGGATATCCGGATAACGGGGATCTCCCTCAGATGCTTGCCTTCTATGTGCCAGGTCAGAAGGTTTCTTCTGGAAATCTCTCCGGCAATGGCGGAAAGGTATGGGGGCTGAATGTAGACTTCACCACACCGATCACGGCACTTGCATGCTTCTCATCGAAGAATACCAACGGAACTCCGGCTCTGTTTACGACAGGAAGCGACGGCGATTTCAACTATGATGCCAACTGCGTCGGCTTCAAGAAGGCCGGGATCAGCTATAAATCATACAGAGGAGTAAGCCTTTCATCCCATATCTATGGAATCAATGGAAATGGATACACAGGCCTTACACCTGACCAGTTCCTTGACGGAACAGGAACTGTTGTTGACTTCAACAGCTTAGGCCATGACAAGTCAAAGGATACCTTCTATCTGATGACCATTCCGCTTAAGGCTCTTGGGACCTCTGCTTCACAGATCTCCTCAAAGGGACTTGGACTGATGCATATCTCTACATTCGGAGCAAGTGGTATAGGAAGCCTTCCTACCGATCCGACAATGTATGACAGTGCAACTCTTGCCTACAGCTCTGATGAATCGACCTCAGCAGAGAAGGAAGATGTGGACAATGTCACAGTTCCTCTTGCTTATGTTGGAAAAAAGGCATCATGAAAAGCCTGTGAAACTTTTATAAAAAGACTTTACAAGGTGCAAAAATTGTAATATTATATGTGGCGAATAAAGCGTTGAAGAGAAGAGTAGCAGTCAGGCTTCTTCCCAGAGAGGAATACATGTGGATGAAAGTATTCTGTTGAGGCAGTCTGTGAAGACCATCTCTGAGTGACCCTTAATCGGGTACGGTGACTCCGTTACAGTCTGATGAGTGGCTGTCTTTACCGGCAGCAAGCAGGGTGGAACCGCGTATATTTTATCGAATTTACGTCCCGTGCATTACAGTTGTTTTTGTAATGTCCGGGACTTTTTTATGTCCCGGAAAGAAAGGAACCTATGGATAAGGAAAAGTATCTGGAAGTTTATCGTCATTCTCTCGCTCACATCATGGCAAAGGCTGTTATTGAGCTTTATGGAAAGGATGTGCAGTATGCAATAGGACCTCAGATAGCAGATGGATTCTACTATGATTTCGCCCTGCCTGAGGGAGTCTCTATCCAGGAGGCTGATTTCAAGAAGATCGAGGACAAGATGAGGGAGATCATCAAGCGCCGTGAGGACTGGAGCGTAAAGGAGGTCTCAAAGCAGGAGGCCTTAGATCTCTTCAGGGACCAGAAGTATAAGACTGAGCTTATAAAGGACCTGCCTGAGGATGAAAAGATCACTGTCTACTATACGGGCGATGACTATGTGGATCTCTGCCGTGGACCTCATGTGGACAATTCACAGGAGCTTATGAGCGCTGCATTTGAGATAAGAAGTGTATCAGGCGCTTACTGGAGAGGCGATGAGCACAATGACAGCCTGACCCGTGTCTATGCCTATGCCTTCCCGGACAAGCAGCAGCTCAAGGAGCACAAGGCCTTAATCCGCGAGGCAAAGGAGAGAGATCATAAGAAGCTGGGACCTCAGCTTGACCTGTTCATGTTCGATGAGACAGCACCGGGTATGCCATACTGGCTTCCGAGAGGATGGAAGGTGTTTAACGCTCTTCTGGATTTCTGGAGAGGAATCCATGACGCTCACGGCTATCAGGAGATATCAGGACCTGTAGTATCTAAAAAGGAGCTCTGGGTTACATCAGGACACTGGGCACACTATCAGGACGGCATGTTCGTGATACCGGGAGAGGATGATAATGACACCTACGCCTTAAAGCCTATGAACTGCCCGAATGCGATCAAGGTATATATGAACAAGGCCCGTTCATACAGGGAGCTTCCTCTCCGTATCAACCAGGTCGATGTCATCCACAGAAAGGAGAAATCCGGCGAGCTGAACGGTCTCTTCCGCGTTCAGATGTTCAGACAGGATGATGCCCACACCCTCGTGACCGAGGATCAGATTGCTTCGGAGATCAAGGATATCATGGATATCGCGACAGAGATCTACGGGACCTTCGGACTTACCTACAAGGCGGAGCTTTCTACCAGACCAGATGACTATATGGGCGACATCGAGGTATGGGACAAGGCAGAGGCGGACCTCAAGGATATCCTCGAAAAGACCTACGGAGCAGGCAACTATGAGATAAACGAGGGCGATGGTGCCTTCTACGGCCCGAAGATCGACCTCAAGATGAAGGATGCTCTCGGCAGAGAGTGGCAGATGGGTACGATTCAGCTCGACTTCCAGCTCCCGCTGAACTTCGATATGAAGTATACCGCTGCAGACTCCACGATAAAGAGACCTGTCATGATCCACAGAGCCATCTTCGGTTCGATGGAGCGTTTCATCGGAATCCTGATCGAGAACTTCAAGGGAGCCTTCCCGTTCTGGCTTTCACCATATCAGGTAGGTATAGTGCCTATCCGTGAGGAGCATAATGACTATGCCAGGGAGGTCGAGTCTCTTCTTAGAAAGAACCGGATCCGCGTAGAGGCTGATTATTCTGAGGCCAACATGAAGAACAAGATCAAGAACTTCAAGAATTACAAGGATCCTTATATCCTTGTCTTAGGGGATAAGGAAAAGGAGAACCGCACGGTTTCCATAAACCTTCGCGGGAGCAACAAGCAGCTTAACGATGTGCCTCTTGATGTTTTCCTTGATATGTGCGATCAGATGGTCGAGGAGCATTCTCTTGAGCTTTTGGATCAGATACCGGATGTGGAGTAAGAGATGTATCTTGCAGACAGATGGAATGACTATCAGGTATTAGATACCTCATCAGGAGAAAAACTCGAGCGCTGGGGGAAATATATCCTCGAGCGCCCGGATCCGCAGGTCATCTGGAATACACCCAGGGGCCGCGAATGGAAAAAGGTCAATGCAATTTATCACAGGAGCAGCAAGGGCGGCGGAAGCTGGGAGTTCATTGATCTTCCAAAGGAATGGACTATCAATTATCCGCTCCCGGCCGGAAAGCTGACCTTTCATTTGAAGCCGTTTTCCTTCAAGCATACCGGACTTTTTCCGGAGCAGGCAGCCAACTGGGAATGGTTTTCTTCTATTATAAGAGAGGCAAAAAAGAAGGACCCGGGCAGACAGATAAAGGTGCTAAATCTTTTTGCATACACGGGCGGCGCTACTGTGGCTGCTGCGATGTCGGGCGCTGCAGTGACCCATGTCGATGCATCAAAGGGCATGGTGACCTGGGCACATGAGAATGCGGCCTCATCCGGACTTTCCGATGCCCCGATCAGATGGCTTGTCGACGACTGCATGAAGTTTGTCGAAAGGGAGATCCGCCGAGGCAATCATTATGATGGGATAATAATGGACCCTCCTTCATATGGACGCGGACCGAAGGGAGAGATCTGGAAGATAGAGGAAAAGATATATCCTCTGATCTGCGACTGCAGGAAGATCCTTTCAGAAGATCCGCTTTTCTTCCTTGTAAACTCCTACACGACCGGGCTTCAGCCGGCTGTGCTCCACTATATGCTTGGCAGTGCTTTAGAAAATCTCGGAGCCTGTGTGGAAGCTGACGAGGTGGGCCTCCCAGTGAAGCAGACTGGACTTGTCCTGCCGTGCGGAGCGAGCGGCAGGGTATGGTTTAGGGGAATTGTACCCTAAAAAGAACAAAAACCACCTTGCATTATCCCCGAAATCCGTGTAAAATATCAACTGCTGTGACATGATAGCTATGAAGCGTGAGGTTGCTGCCCAAGCTGACGTAAGCAGCCTATGGCAGGTTTTTCCGTGGAGCGAATGTCAAGTTAGGAAACTGGCGACAAGTCACTGTACAGTTTAACAGACCGCATATTATGCGGACGGGTAGTTCTGATAGGTAGGACACGCCCGGCAATGTGTACAGTCACCACTTGTCCGACTTTATTTGAAAGTCCGATATAGGAGGCGGCTTTTTTTATGGCAACACAGGTAATGAGAATCACCCTGAAGGCTTATGACCACGAGCTTGTGGATTCATCAGCCAAGAAGATCATTGAGACTGTAAAGAAGAGCGGAGCAGAGGTTTCCGGACCGGTACCTCTTCCGACCAAGAAGGAGGTAGTTACCATCCTTCGTGCAGTTCACAAGTATAAGGATTCCAGAGAGCAGTTCGAGCAGAGAACTCACAAGAGACTGATCGATATCCTGACACCGACACAGAAGATCGTTGATTCACTTTCACGTCTTGAGATGCCGGCAGGTGTATATATCGATATCAAGATGAAGAATAAGTAAGATCAGCCTGATTTTTCACTTGATAGCAACTATTTATCTAGTATGAGCGTGAGAAAAGAGCATAGGTCTTAGGCCTTAGGGTAAAAAGTATTCTAATCCCTGCCGCTCCACGCGCTCCGCTGTAGAAAGGATTTATTATGACAAAAGCTATTTTAGCTACGAAGATCGGAATGACACAGATCTTCGGCGAGAACGGGGATCTTATCCCGGTTACAGTATTACTCGCAGGACCTTGCAAGGTCACTCAGATCAAGACCGTTGAGAATGACGGATACGAGGCAGTGCAGGTTGCCTTCGAAGAGAAGAAGGAGAAGGTAGTCACAAAGGATGCTGCCGGCAAGAAGAGCGTTGCTCATCGTCATGGAGTGAATAAGGCCGAGAAGGGACACTTCGACAAGGCGGGCGTTGCGCCGATGCGCTATGTCAGAGAGTTCAGATTCGACAACTGTGCAGACTATCAGCTCGCACAGGAGATCAAGGCTGATATCTTTGCAGCAGGTGACAAGGTAGATGTCACTGCTACATCAAAGGGTAAAGGTTTCCAGGGTGCTGTAAAGAGATTAGGACAGCACAGAGGACCTATGGCTCATGGTTCAAAGTTCCATCGCCATCAGGGATCAAACGGTTCCTGCTCTACTCCTTCGAGAGTATTCAAGGGCAAGGGAATGCCTGGACATATGGGCGCAGTAAAGATAACAACACAGAACCTTGAGGTCGTAAAGGTTGACGCTGACCAGAACCTTATCCTTGTAAAGGGATCAGTTCCGGGACCTAAGAAGTCACTTGTTACGATCAAGGAATCAGTAAAGGCATAAGGAAAGGAGGAACTTTCACGTGGCTACAGTAACAGTTAAGAATATGGACGGCCAGGAAGTCGGAACAATAGACCTTTCAGATGCCGTATTCGGAGTAGAAGTCAATGAGCATCTGGTACATATGGCAGTTGTAAGTCAGCTTGCCAACAAGCGCCAGGGAACACAGAAGGCCAAGACCCGTTCTGAGGTTTCCGGTGGTGGAAGAAAGCCATGGAGACAGAAGGGCACAGGCCATGCCAGACAGGGATCGACAAGAGCTCCGCAGTGGACAGGCGGCGGAATGGTATTCGCACCGGTTCCTAGAGACTATTCCTTCAAGATGAACAGGAAGGAAAAGGCAGGAGCATTAAAGTCAGTCCTTACCGACAAGGTAAATGAGAACAAGCTTGTTGTTCTTGATGAGCTTAAGCTTGACGAGATCAAGACAAAGAGATTCGCAGAGATCCTTAAGAATCTCGGACTTGACGGAGCATATGTTATCCTTCCTGAGAAGGATGATGTAGTTACAGCTTCAGCTAAGAATATCCCGACAGTTAAGACTACACAGACCGGATCCATAAGCGTATATGATGCTTTAAAGTATGGAACAGTTATCCTCACAAAGGATTCGGCAAAGAAGATTGAGGAGGCTTACGCATAATGGCAACAGTTAATTATTACGATGTCATCATCAGGCCGGTAGTTACAGAGAAGTCAATGGCCGGCATGAGTGACAGGAAGTACACCTTCTTAGTTCATACAGACGCCAACAAGTTCCAGATCAAGGACGCAGTTGAGAAGATGTTCGAGGGAGCAAAGGTCGAGAGCGTTCATACGATCAACAGCAAGGGCAAGAACAAGCGCCGCGGAATGACATTTGGAAAGACCGCAGCTACAAAGAAAGCAATCGTAAAGCTCACAGAGGATTCGAAGGATATCGAGTTATTCTCGAGTCTTTAAAGGTGAGAGGTCGGAGGTGAGAGGTGAGAGGCAAGCGGATTGATCTTATCGGATCTCGCACCGGACACCTCACACCTCATACCTCACACCTGCCTATACTCAGCAAAGAGTGACAACAAAACAACCGAAAGGAGAATACATGGGCATCAAGTCATATAACCCATATACACCTTCCAGAAGAAACATGACTGGCTCTGATTTCGCAGAGATCACGAAGAAGACACCAGAGAAGTCATTACTGGATGTAAAGAAGAAGAATTCAGGCCGTAACAACCAGGGTAAGATCACAGTAAGACACCATGGCGGCGGCAATCGTCAGAAATACAGGATCATCGACTTCAAGAGAAGAAAGGATGATATCCCTGCAAAGGTAATAGGAATCGAGTACGATCCTAACCGTACAGCAAATATCGCTCTTATCTGCTATGCAGATGGAGCAAAGTCATACATCCTTGCTCCGCAGGGACTTACAGATGGAATGACAGTCATGAGCGGAGAGAACGCAGAGGTTCGCGTAGGAAACTGCCTTCCTCTTTCAAAGATCCCTATCGGTACCATGGTACACAACATTGAGCTTTATCCTGGAAAGGGCGGACAGATGGTCCGTGCAGCAGGAAATGCAGCTCAGCTGATGGCTAAGGAAGGAAAATACGCAACCCTTCGTCTTCCATCAGGAGAGATGAGACTTGTGCTTCTTGAGTGCCGCGCAACGATCGGAGTAATCGGAAACGGTGATCACTCACTGGTAAAGATCGGTAAAGCAGGTCGTAAGAGAAATATGGGAATCAGACCTACAGTTCGTGGATCTGTCATGAACCCTAACGACCATCCACACGGCGGTGGTGAAGGTAAGGCACCAGTTGGACGTCCAGGTCCTTCTACACCTTGGGGTAAGCCAGCTCTTGGTCTCAAGACCAGAAACAAGCATAAGGCTTCCAACAAGCTTATTGTAAGAAGAAGAAACGGTAAGGGATTAAAGTAAGGAGGAATTTATGGCACGTTCACTTAAAAAAGGACCATTTGCCGATGAGAGTTTATTAAAGAAGATCGATGCTATGAACGCATCCGGAGATAAGTCGGTCATAAAGACCTGGTCCCGCCGTTCCACGATCTTCCCTTCATTCGTAGGACATACGATCGCTGTCCATGATGGCAGAAAGCATGTCCCGGTATATGTTACAGAGGATATGGTAGGCCATAAGCTCGGTGAGTTCGTAGCTACCCGTACATACAGGGGCCACGGCAAGGACGAGAAAAAGACAGGCGCAAGGTAATAAGACGAAAGGAGGATTTCAATCATGGCTAAGGGACATAGAACCCAGATCAAGCGTGAGAGAAATGAACAGAAAGATACTAGGGCCACTGCTAAGCTTTCTTATGCAAGAATGTCAGTAACCAAGGCTTGCTTCGTACTTGATGCGATCCGTGGTAAGGATGTTGATACGGCTCTCGCAATTGTTATGTACAATCCAAGATATGCTTCAAGCGTTATCGAGAAGCTTCTTCGTTCAGCAATTGCAAACGCAGAGAATAATAACGGACTCAAGAAGGACGATCTCTATATAGCAGAGTGCTATGCAAACAAGGGACCTACATTAAAGAGGATCCAGCCTAGAGCTCAGGGCCGTGCATACAGGATTGAGAAAAGAATGAGCCACATCACGATCGTACTGGATGAGAAATAAGGAGGAATACAATGGGACAGAAAGTTAATCCGCATGGGTTAAGAGTCGGCGTTATCAATGACTGGGATTCCAAGTGGTATGCTGAGGGCAATGATTTCGCTGATTACCTTGTTGAGGATCACAAGATCCGTGAATTCCTCAAGAAGAAGCTCTATTCAGCAGGTGTCTCAAAGATCGATATAGAGAGAGCCAGCGACAGAGTAAAGGTCGTAGTATACACAGCAAAGCCTGGTATCGTGATCGGTAAGGGCGGAGCTGAGATCGAGGAAGTAAAGAAGCAGCTTCAGAAGCTTACAGACAAGAAGCTCGTTATAGACGTTAAGGAAGTTAAGCGTCCGGACAAGGATGCACAGCTTGTTGCTGAGAATATCGCTTCCCAGCTCGAGGGTCGTGTTGCTTTCCGTCGTGCAATGAAGAGCTGCATCACAAGGGCTATGAAGTCAGGTATCCAGGGAATCAAGACAACCTGCTCAGGACGTCTTGGTGGAGCAGATATCGCCAGGTCAGAGTCTTACAACGAAGGAACTATCCCTCTTCAGACAATGCGTGCAGATATTGATTATGGATTCGCAGAAGCAGATACAACCTACGGTAAGGTAGGAGTAAAGGTCTGGATCTACAAGGGTGAGGTTCTTCCATCAAAGAAGAAGACTGCTGAAGAAGGAGGTAGAAACTGATATGTTAATGCCGAAGAGAGTAAAGCATCGTAAGCAGTTCCGTGGAACTCTCGCAGGAAAAGCTTTACGTGGAAATAAAGTCACACAGGGTGATTACGGTCTCGTAAGTCTCGATCCTTGCTGGATAAAGAGCAATCAGCTTGAGGCTGCCCGTGTAGCTATGACAAGATATGTAAAACGTGGTGGTAAGGTATTCATCAAGGTTTTCCCTGATCATCCGGTTACAGCTAAGCCAGCTGAGACACGAATGGGTTCAGGAAAGGGCGCTCTTGATTACTGGGTAGCAGTTGTTAAGCCAGGCAGAGTCCTTTTTGAGATCACAGGAGTACCAGAGGAAGTAGCAAAAGAAGCACTGCGACTTGCCGGGCATAAGCTTCCATGCAGATGCAAGATCGTCGCACGTGAAGGTTTAGAAGGCGGTGAAGCTAATGAAAACTAAGGATTTTCTTGAAGAGTTAAAAGGGCAGTCTGCCGATGAGCTTTCAGCAAAGCTTGTAGATGCAAAGAAAGAGCTTTTCAATTTAAGATTCCAGAATGCGACTAATCAGCTTGAGAACACAAGCAGGATCAGAGAGGTGCGTCACAATATCGCCCGCATTCAGACCGTTCTGACTCAGATCAACAATCAGTGATCAGGACCTAAATTGTGAAAGGATAACCAGATGGAAGAGAGAAATCTAAGAAAGACCCGTACCGGTGTTGTGGTTTCTGATAAGATGAACAAGACGATTACGGTCGCAGTCAGAGACAATGTCAGACATCCGCTCTACGGCAAGATCGTAAAAAGAACATACAAGCTGAAGGCTCATGACGAAGAGAATGCAGCTCACGAGGGCGACACAGTTCGCGTAATGGAGACCAGACCTCTGTCAAAGGACAAGAGATGGAGACTCGTTGAGATAATTGAGCGTGCTAAGTAAAGAAAGAGAGGAATCATTATGGTACAGCAGGAGACCAGATTAAAGGTTGCTGACAATACTGGTGCCAAGGAGCTCCTCACAATCCGTGTCATGGGCGGATCAACCAGGAGATATGCCAGTATCGGAGATATAGTAGTTGCTTCTGTTAAAGATGCAACACCCGGTGGAGTTGTCAAGAAGGGTGATGTCGTAAAGGCAGTTATCGTACGTACCGTAAAGGGTGTTCATCGTAACGATGGCTCATACATCAAGTTTGACGACAACGCAGCTGTTATCATCAAGGATGACAAGACTCCGAAGGGAACCCGTATTTTTGGACCGGTAGCAAGAGAGCTTCGTGATAAGCAGTTTATGAAGATCGTTTCACTTGCTCCTGAGACGCTTTAAGGAGGAAACCGATGGCATCACTTAAGATAAGAAAGGGTGACACAGTACGTGTAATTGCCGGCGCTGACAAGGGCGCTGAGGGTAAGGTCATCGCTGTAGATCCTAAGAAACAGAGAATCACCGTTGAGGGTGTTCACATGGTAAAGAAGCATGTGAAGCCTAATATGACCAATCAGCAGGGAGGCATCGTTGAGCAGGAAGCTCCGATCGCTATCTCCAATGTTATGCTCCTCGTAAATAACAAGACTACTCGTGTAGGCTTTAGGATGGACGGAGACAAGAAGGTCCGTTTCGCAAAGGCTACCGGAGAGAATATTGACTAAGGAGGTTGAATCGTGAGCAGATTAAAAGATGAATACAAGAATACGATTGCTTCCGCAATGACAGAGAAGTTCGGCTACAAGAACCCTATGGAGGTTCCTAAGCTCGTAAAGATCGTAGTCAATATGGGTGTTGGTGAGGCAAAGGAGAACCAGAAGCTTTTAGATTCTGCTATAGCTGATATGGAAGCTATCACTGGTCAGCATGCAGTAATCACCAGAGCCAAGAACTCAGTCGCAAACTTCAAGATCCGTGAGGGAATGGGAATCGGATGCAAGACCACTCTTCGTGGCGACAAGATGTATGATTTCCTCGACAGACTTGTAAATCTTGCGCTTCCTCGTGTACGTGACTTCCGCGGTGTCAATGCCAACTCATTCGATGGAAGAGGAAACTATGCTCTCGGAATCAAGGAGCAGATCATTTTCCCTGAGATCGAATATGATAAGGTCGACAAGGTAAGAGGAATGGATATCATTTTTGTTACAACAGCTAAGACCGATGAGGAGGCAAGAGAGCTTCTTCGTCTGTTCGGAATGCCGTTCGCTAAGTAATCAGGAGGAAAACATGGCTAAGACATCAATGAAAGTAAAGCAGCAGCGTAAGCCTAAGTACTCTACAAGAGCATACACACGCTGCAGGATCTGCGGCCGTCCGCACTCTGTACTTCGTAAGTACGGCATCTGCAGAGTCTGCTTCAGAGAGCTTGCTTACAAGGGTGAGATACCTGGCGTAAGAAAAGCATCATGGTAATTCAGAACGCAGACAATATTTAGGAGGAAAACATATCATGACAATGACAGATCCTATCGCAGATATGCTTACGAGAATCCGTAACGCCAACACTGCGAAACATGATACAGTAGATATCCCTGCTTCCAAGATCAAGGTCGCAATAGCTGACATCCTTGTAGATGAGGGATATATAGAGAAGTACGAGCTTGTAGACAACGGAACCTTCAAGGATATCCGTATTTCCATGAAGTATACAGGAAGCAAGAAGGATCGTATCATCACAGGTCTCAGAAGGATCAGTAAGCCTGGTCTTAGAATCTACGCTGGAAAGGATGACATCCCTCAGGTCCTCGGTGGACTCGGAATCGCTATCCTTTCAACAAATAAAGGAATCATCACCGACAAGCAGGCTCGTAAGGAGCAGGTTGGCGGAGAAGTATTAGCGTTCGTTTGGTAAGATTGAGTTTACGGTCAGAGGTTTTGGGAAAGAGGTAAATAATGATTTATCTATACCCTTTTCCCTCGCACCTCGCACCTCAATTACCTGATAACAAATCACTAACCCATTTATAGGAGGTACGGGCATGTCACGTATAGGAAGAATGCCAATCGCAATACCTGCAGGAGTTACTGTAGATGTTGCAGAAAATAATCATGTGACGGTAAAAGGTCCAAAGGGTACACTTGAGAAGACTCTTCCGCAGGAGATGACAATCAAGGTAGAGGACTCTTGCGTTACCGTTTCAAGACCAAATGATCTGAAAAAGATGAAGTCTCTTCACGGACTTACAAGAAGCCTTATCCAGAATATGGTACTTGGAGTTACTGAGGGCTTTGAGAAGAAGCTTGAGATCAACGGAGTTGGTTTCAGAGCAGAGAAGAAGGGTAAGAACCTTACACTTCATCTCGGATTTTCACATCCGGTAGAGATGACAGATCCTGAAGGGGTTGAGTCAGTTCTTGACGGAAACAATATTACGATCAAGGGTATCGATAAAGAAAAGGTCGGACAGTACGCAGCTGAAATCAGAGACAAGAAGAGACCTGAGCCATATAAGGGTAAGGGAATCAAGTACGCTGATGAGGTTATCCGTCGTAAGGTTGGAAAGACCGGTAAGAAATAACTAAGGAGGCAAGATCATGGTAAGCAAGAAATCAAGAGCATTAGTTCGTGAAACCAAGCACAGAAGACTTCGCCACACTCTTTCCGGTACAGCAGAAAGACCGCGTATGTCTGTGTTCCGCAGCAACAATCATATGTATGTACAGATCATCGATGATGAGGTGGGCAAGACCTTAGTATCAGCTTCCACACTTGACAAGGAAGTAAATGCTGATCTCAAGAAGACAAATGATGTATCAGCAGCTGAGAAGCTTGGTTCAGTGATCGGCAAGAGAGCCGTAGATGCCGGCATCAAGCAGGTAGTCTTCGACAGAGGCGGATATATTTACGCCGGCAAGGTAAAGGCTTTAGCTGACGCAGCCAGAGAAGCCGGACTGGATTTTTAAGGAGGAAGCATTAGATGAGACGTAATAATGATGAGCGCGCTGAAAATGAATTCGACGATAATGTAGTCTCAATCAAGCGAGTTACCAAGGTTGTAAAAGGCGGACGTAACATGCGTTTCACTGCTCTCGTGGTAGTAGGCGATCATAACGGACGTGTTGGTGCTGGCCTTGGAAAAGCAGCAGAGATTCCTGAAGCCATCAGAAAGGGTAAGGAAGCTGCTGAGAAGGCTATGGTAACTGTAGCTTTAGACGAGAATCACAGTATATCTCATGATATAATCGGAAAGCACACAGGTGCATCAATTCTCTTAAAGAAGGCTCCGGAAGGTACTGGAATTATCGCAGGTGGTCCGGCACGTAGTGTATGCGAGCTTGCAGGAATCACAAATATCCGTACCAAGTCACTTGGTTCTTCAAACAAGCAGAATGTTGTACTTGCAACAATAGATGCATTAAGAGAGCTTAAGTCCCCAGAAGAGGTTGCAAAGCTTCGCGGCAAGACTGTTGAGGAAGTTCTGGCATAAGTTAGGAGGATAAAATGGCAGATAAGGTAAAGGTAACACTCGTTAAATCCCCTATCGGAGCTGTACCAAAGAACAAGAAGGTTGTGGAGGCTCTTGGCCTTCATAAAGTAGGGCAGTCAAATGAGCTTCCTAATACTGCAGCCACTCTTGGCGCAGTTCGCAAGGTTGCTCATCTTGTAAAGGTAGAAAAAATCTAATATAGAATAAGGAGGTGCCAGAATGGATTTATCCAGCTTAAGACCAGCTGAAGGATCAAAGCAGAGCAATAACTTCAGAAAAGGACGCGGACACGGTTCAGGAAATGGCAAGACTGCCGGTAAGGGGCAGAAGGGTCAGAAGGCTCGTTCAGGCGGCGGTGTAAGACTCGGATTTGAAGGTGGACAGATGCCTTTATTCCGTCGTCTTCCAAAGCGCGGCTTTAAGAATATCAATACAAAGGAAATCGTAGCGATCAATGTTTCTGCTCTTGAAGACAAGTTCAATGACGGAGACGAGGTCACAGTAGAAAAGCTCCTTGAGAACGGCGTTATCAGCAAGGCAGCTGACGGAGTAAAGATCCTTGGCAATGGTGAGCTTACAAAGAAGCTTGATGTCAAGGTAAACGCATTTTCAAAGAGCGCTAAGGAAAAGATTGAAGCCTTAGGTGGAAAAGCAGAGGTGATCTGATGTTTCGCACTATTCGTAATGCATTCAAGATCAAGGAGATCAGAACGAGACTCTTCTTCACATTCCTGATGCTTATCGTTGTACGAATCGGATCACAGCTCCCGGTTCCGGGTGTAAGTGAGAATGCGTTCAACCAGCTGTTTGGAAATGTGGGAGATTCACTGAACTTCTTCAATGCGATCACAGGTGGATCATTCGAGCAGATGTCTGTGTTTGCTCTTAGCATCACGCCATACATTACGTCTTCCATTATTATTCAGCTACTGACGATTTCGTTCCCGAAGCTTGAGGAAATGCAGAGAGACGGTGAGGATGGAAGAAAGAAATTAAACCGTATAACCAGATATGTGACGATCGGCCTTTCAGTAATGGAGGCCGTTGCGCTGGCAGTTGGATTCGGACGCAGCGGATACCTGTCACACTTTACATTCTGGTATGTGCTGATGCTTGTAGTAGCACTGACAGCAGGAGCAACAGCACTTATGTGGATTGGTGAAGAAATCACGAGAAAGGGTGTCGGAAACGGTATCTCAATAGTACTTGTGATCAACATAGTATCAAGACTTCCTCAGGATGTGACAACTCTGTTCAATCAGTTCATAAAGGGACAGACGATTGCCAGAGGTATCCTTATCGGAGTGATAATTGCTGCAATAATAGTCGGTATCGTCGTACTTGTCGTTATCCTTCAGTGCGCAGAGAGACGAATTCCTGTACAGTATTCAAGAAAGCTTTCATCAAACGGCAGGGCTTCATTTTCTAACGCAAGCAGCTCGTACATTCCTCTTAAGGTAAATACAGGCGGAGTTATTCCTGTCATCTTTGCACAGTCTCTGATGCAGACACCAGTTATAATTGCTGCTCTTGCAGGAAAGTCAAACGGTAAGGGAGCCGGATATACGATCCTTAACATGCTTTCTGAGAGCCACTGGTTTACACCGTCCAACTGGTTCTATACTATCGGTGCTGCGGTATATGTCCTGCTACTTATAGCATTCGCATATTTCTACACCTCGATAACCTTTAATCCGCTTGAGATTGCGGACAATATGAAGAAAAGCGGCGGGTTCGTTCCAGGTATCAGACCAGGAAAGCCTACTAGCGACTATCTCCAGTCTGTACTCAATAGCGTGATATTCATTGGAGCTATCGGTCTTACAATAGTATCACTGCTTCCGATAATCCTTAATGGTCTCACAAATGCCAACGTATCATTCGGAGGCACATCGATCATCATCGTTGTGGGTGTAGTAGTCGAGACGCTCAAGCAGATCGAGGGTGCTATGATGGTTAGAAACTACAAGGGCTTCTTAAGTGACTAAGGATATAGGATATAGGGTATAGGGTATAGTAATTAACTAACCCCTAACCCCTATCCCCTAACCCCTAAAACAGGAGGATTATAAACTATGAAAATAATCATGCTTGGCGCTCCGGGTGCCGGAAAGGGAACTCAGGCTATTAAGATAGCTGAGAAATATGGCATCCCGCACATAAGCACGGGAGATATTTTCCGTGCAAATATCAAGAACGGGACAGAGCTTGGAAAGAAAGCAAAGGAGTTCATGGACAAGGGAGCACTTGTACCTGATGAACTGACCTGCGATCTCGTTGTTGACAGGATCCATCAGGATGACTGCAAAAACGGCTTTGTCCTCGATGGTTTTCCGCGTACAATACCTCAGGCCAAGGCTCTTGACGCAGCTCTGGATAAGGACGGAGAAAGCATCGATCATGCGATCGACATAGAGGTTCCTGACCAGAATATCGTTAAGAGAATGGGAGGCAGACGCGCCTGCCTTAACTGCGGTGCGACCTATCATATTATAAGTGCTCCTCCGAAGACAGAGGGGATCTGCGATAATTGCGGTGGAAAGCTTACGATAAGAGAAGATGACAAGCCACAGACAGTTCAGGAACGCCTTAGTGTTTATCATCAGAAGACTCAGCCGCTTATTGATTATTATAAAAAGGCAGGGATTCTCGACCAGGTTGATGGAACCCAGCCTCTTGACCAGGTCTTTTCAATGATTGAAGAGGTACTTGACTGATATGACACTGCTGATGGGACGCTCTCTGGCAGGTCACGACAAGGGGCAGCTATATGTGATAGTCCGTTCTGAAAAGGAATTCTCTTTTCTTGCAAATGGAGTTACAAAGACAATAGCAAGACCCAAAAAGAAGAAAAATATACATCTTCAGCTGATCAGAAAAATTCCTGCGGAAGTAGATGAAGTACTTGACGGAGAAAATGATCTGACTGATCTGCTGATCAAGAGAGTGATAAAGATATACGAAGGCCTGATTACAAAACAGGCTAAGGAGTAATGAATGTCAAAAGCAGATGTTATTGAAGTAGAAGGCAGAGTTATCGAGAAGCTTCCAAATGCTATGTTTTCTGTTGAGCTCGAGAATGGACATCAGATTCTTGCTCATATAAGCGGAAAGCTTCGCATGAATTATATCCGTATCCTTCCGGGGGACAAGGTGACGATAGAGATGAGTCCCTATGATCTGTCCAAGGGAAGGATAATCTGGAGAGACAAGTAATGGATGGCCCGGGGTTCAGGGTCTGGTGTGTAAATCAGATTTACACACTAACCCCTGCCCCTTAGGTTTAACCACTTTCTCTGACAAATTGTTCTAGTAAAAAAACATGAAACATATTGCATCTTTTCAAACGTCCGAGTATAATATTACACGGACGTTTTTTGCGCCCAAAAATCAGATGGTGTATTGTGAGCTGGTGATGGATGAATCATATACTCATACCCCACACCTCTAACCTACAAATCAAAGAAAGGAGTCGTTCATATGAAGGTCAGATCCTCAGTTAAGCCTATGTGCGAGAAGTGCAAGGTCATCAAGAGGAAGGGTAAGATCCGCATTATCTGCGAGAACCCTAAGCACAAACAGAGACAGGGCTGATGCGCCCCTGTCGCATTGTGATGTATTATATGGCGGCTGATAGATGAGAAGTGAGAGCACTTCTCATCAGTACATAAATACATTCAAATGGTTCCGCAATGCGGGACACAAGCATCGCTCCCATACATACCGGGGAGCTTGATCCTTCATATCATATACGGAAGGGTCGATGTCATTTGAAGGCTGACACACATTTCAGGCCGGGACACCGGAGCTGTCAGCTTTATATCATTAGAAACAGGCTCCGGAGATGTCCGGAGGGATTATACAGATAAGGAGTAAATACACATGGCTCGAATCGCAGGTGTAGATTTACCGAGAGAAAAGAGAATAGAGATCGGACTTACCTATATCTATGGTATTGGCAGAGTCACAGCTACGGATCTTCTTACTAAGGCAGGAGTTGATCCTGACATCAGAGTAAAGGACCTTACAGATGATGACGTGAAGAAGATTTCTGACGTTATCGACCAGGAGGGACTTCTTGTCGAAGGAGATCTTCGCCGTGATACAGCGCTTAATATCAAGCGTCTTCAGGAGATTGGCTGCTACAGAGGTATCCGTCACAGAAAGGGACTTCCTGTGAGAGGACAGAAGACAAAGACCAATGCGCGCACACGCAAGGGACCTAAGAGAACTGTAGCAAATAAGAAGAAGTAATGATAGAAAGGTAAATATAATGGCTAAAGCAGTAAAGAAGTCTCCAAAGAGACGTGAGAGAAAAAACGTTGAGCATGGCCAGGTACATATTCAGGCATCATTCAATAACACTATTGTTACAATAACAGATGCTCAGGGCAATGCATTAAGCTGGGCTTCAGCAGGTGGACTTGGCTTCAGAGGCTCAAGAAAGTCTACTCCATACGCGGCTCAGGTTGCAGCAGAGACTGCAGCAAAGGCAGCCCTTCCTCATGGCCTTAAGAATGTAGATGTGTTCGTAAAAGGACCAGGATCAGGCAGAGAAGCAGCTATCCGTGCTATCGCAGCATGTGGTATTGATGTGGTATCAATTCGTGACGTTACACCGGTTCCTCATAATGGATGCCGTCCACCAAAGCGCAGAAGAGTCTGATTGAAAGGAAGGTACAGTACAGATGGCAGTTAATAAGACACCAGTTCTGAAGAGATGCAGATCATTAGGATTAGAGCCGGAGAATCTTGGCGTTCATAAGAAGAGCAATCGTAAGCCTCTTCATCAGGGACGTAAGCCGACCGAGTACAAGCTGCAGCTTAGAGAGAAGCAGAAGGCAAAGTTTATCTACGGCGTACTTGAGAAGCCGTTCAGAAATTACTACGAGAAGGCAGCCAACATGAAGGGCATGACAGGTGATAACCTTATGCGTATGCTCGAGAGCCGTCTTGACAATGTCGTTTTTAGAATGGGACTTGCACGTACCCGTCGTGAGGCCCGTCAGGTGGTTGGCCATAAGTTCATCCTTGTAAATGGCAAGAAGGTAAATATCCCTTCATACCAGGTTAAGGCAGGAGATGTCATCTCTCTTCGCGAGGGTGCAGCTTCCATGCAGAGATTCAAGGATATCGCTGATGCTACAGGCGGGATCGCAGTTCCAGAATGGATCGATTTCGATGCTGATAAGAGCACAGGCACGATAAAGGAGCTTCCAAACAGGGATCAGATTGATGTTCCTGTAAACGAGATGCTTATCGTCGAGCTGTATTCTAAGTAATAAGGTCTAAGGGATCAGGGATCAGTCTTTAGGGGCGGGATCCCTGAACCCTAGGCCCAGTTACCTGACCCCTAAATAATACGGAGGAATAAAATTGTTCGAATTTGAAACACCTAATATCAGGGTTGAAGAGATCAGTGAAGACAATAAGTATGGCAGATTCGTTGCGGAGCCTCTTGAGCGTGGATATGGGATCACTCTTGGCAATTCATTAAGAAGGATTATGCTTTCATCCCTTCCTGGAACCGCATTCAGTCAGGTCAAGATCGATGATGTGCTCCATGAATTCTCAGTTCTACCTGGAGTCAAGGAGGATGTCACAGAGATCATCCTGAATATCAAGCAGATAGCGTTAAAGGCAGAGGAGCTTACAGATGAGCCTCGTATGGCTACACTTGAGTTTGAGGGCGAAGGAACAGTTCATGCATCGGATATCAATTTCGGAGACAATGATATCGAGGTTGTAAATCCTGATCTTGAGATAGCACATCTGAATGGAGGACCTGGGTGCAGACTTGGAATGACACTTACGGTTACCTCCGGAAGAGGATGGGTAAGCGCTGATAAGAATAAGAGAGATGATACTCCTATTGGTGTTATCGCAGTCGACTCCATCTATACTCCGATTGAGCGAGTGAATATGAAGGTGGAGAATACCCGTGTAGGACAGGTTACAGACTTTGATAAGCTTACTCTTGAGGTCTGGACAAACGGTACGATAAGACCGGATGATGCAGTATCTCTTGCAGCAAAGGTATTATCCGAGCATCTGGCTCTTTTCATCAATCTCTCAGAGAAAGGAAAAGAAGTCAGTGTAATGGGCGAGGATAAGACAACTGTAGGCCCTACAATAGGACCGGATATGCCGATAGAGGATCTTGAGCTTACAGTTCGTTCGTTCAATTGTCTTAAGAGAGCGAACATCTCCACTGTCAAGCAGCTTCAGGATATGACTCCGGATCAGCTTCAGAAGGTAAGGAATCTCGGACGCAAGTCTCTGGATGAGATTACAGCAAAGCTCAATGAGCTTCATCTGACTCTTCGTCAGTCTGAAGAAGTATAATAAATGGTGTCCTGCATAATTCCATAATGGCAGCGGGACGCTTCCCTTTCGTTACGGATCCCATAAGACCACAAGGGCAGGGATTTGCAAGCCACAGGAGGTTAGAAGATGGCAACAAGATATCGTAAATTAAGCAGAACCAGTTCACAGAGAAAGGCACTTCTCCGTAACCAGGTAACACAGCTTATCTGGCGCGGAAAGATCGTTACTACTGAGGCAAAGGCCAAGGAAGTAGCAAAGATCGCCGAGGGACTTATCGCTCTTGCAGTCAAGGAAAAGGATAACTTCGAAGAGGTTACAGTACAGGCTAAGGTTCCTAAGAAGGATGCCGAGGGCCACAGAGTAAAGACTGTTAAGGACGGAAAGAAGGTAACAGAGTACGTTACCGAGGAGAAGAAGATCAAGAAGGATAACCCTTCACGTCTTCATGCACGTCGTCAGATGCTTAAGGTTCTCTATGATGTAACTGAGAAGGGCGAGAAGAAGTCTCAGACAAAGAAGATTGACCTTGTCGCTAAGCTTTTCGATGAGTATGCTCCTAAGTATGCCGGAAAGAACGGCGGATATACACGTATCATCAAGATTGGACAGCGTAAGGGTGATGGCGCTCTTGAGGTTGTTCTGGAGCTTGTATAATAAATACAATAGATATATGATACAGATAGGCTGCAGGTGCTTGCACTTGCAGCCTATTATTCTAATATGGAGAAGCAGTTATGGATGAAAACATTCTTGAGCTCAGATCAGTTACTAAAAGCTATGTTCCTGGTATCAATGTGATCGAGGATATGAACCTGTCTATCAGAAAGGGAGAGCTTGTGACCTTTCTCGGACCATCAGGCTGTGGAAAGACCACAACGCTTCGAATGATAGGAGGCTTTGATCTGCCGGATTCAGGTGAGATCCTTCTGCATGGCCAGGATATAGGTCAGCTTCCCCCGGATAAGCGTCCGATAAATACAGTCTTCCAGAAGTACGCGCTTTTTCCATTTCTTAATATATATGATAATATAGCCTTCGGACTTAAGCAGAGGAGGATGGATAAGGAGCTGATCAGGCAGAAGGTCCGTCATGCCCTTTCTGTCGTAGATCTGGAGGGCTTTGAAAAAAGAAGTGTAGATTCATTATCAGGAGGCCAGCAGCAGAGAGTAGCAGTAGCAAGGGCTATAGTGAATGAGCCGGAGATCCTGCTCTTAGACGAACCTCTTTCAGCACTTGATCATAAGATGAGACTGGAGATGCAGGCGGAGATCCGTGATATGCATGATAATCTTGGTATGACCTTTATCTATGTGACACATGATCAGGAGGAGGCAATGAACCTTTCTGACCGTATAGTCGTAATGGCAAACGGAGTCATACAGCAGGAGGGTGCGCCAGAGGACATATATGACCGTCCGGCAAATATATTTGTCGCGGATTTCATAGGGACCAGTAACATCTTCGCGGGTGTAGTTACTGAGAAGAGAAGAGCCAGGTTTGCCGGATCGGTTTTCAAGACAGATACAGAATTACCGCCAGGAACCAGGGTCGAAGCAATGATCCGTCCGGAAAATGTATCTATCACAGGCCCGGATCAGGCAGCCCTTAAGGCTACGGTTACAAACGATATTTACAAGGGTGCCTATCATGAGATAACCGCTGAGTCAGGAAACTACGAGGTCTGCGCCCACTACAGGAAAAAGCTTATGCCTGGAAGCCAGATCGGTATAGATTTTCCTAGGGAATCGATACATCTTATGCCGCATGATATGGATATGAATGTATTCGAGGGAATAATGAATGATGACGGAAGCGTAGATTTCTCATATTTTTCTCTTGCTCCGTCTCAGGGAAGTCTTCCATATGCAAAACCCGGCATGAAGGTGGCAGTTTCCTTCGAGCCATCAGATGCAGACCTGAGTGACGACCAGGAGGCAGGCTTTGCAAGAGGTAATATAGATACTATCATTTATATAGGTGATCATTATACCTATATAGTAAGAGGAGACAATGATGAGGAATATTACGTGGATGATGACTGGCTCTGGAATATGGGTGACAGGGTTAGCATAGAGATCGATCCAATGAAATTCAGATGGAAGATAATAGAGTGAGGAAACAGTATGAGGTTTAAAAGAAGCTTTCTTTCAATACCATATGTGATCTTTCTTCTGATCTTTGTAATGGCGCCGCTGGCAGTGGTCCTGGTCTTTGCATTCACGAACGGAAGCGGGAGGCCGACGCTTTCGAATTTCATCGGCTTCTTTAGAAGCTCAAGGACTATAGCGACCCTGGTATATAGTCTTTTTGTGGCATTTATCACGACTCTCGTCTGCATGTTTATAGCCTATCCAACAGCGCTTGCACTGGCAGGAAGCGGCTTTAGGAGAAAGCATATCCTTCTTCTGTTGGCAGTAGTTCCTATGTGGATAAATTTCACCCTGCGTATCACAGCCTTAAAGGAGGTCCTCGATGCGATAGAGGGTAATCTTGCATTTTATCCATTTCTTAATACAATAATCGGACAGGTCTATGATTTCCTGCCCTTCATGATACTTCCGCTGTATAATGTGCTTGATGAGATAGATCCATCACTGCTCGAGGCTGGAAGGGATCTTGGGGCTGGTAAGGCCGGTCTTTTCTTTTCAGTCATGCTGCCGCTTTCAAAGCCTGGCATAATGAGCGGGATAACAATGGTCTTTCTGCCGGCAATGACAAACTATGTGGTACTTGATATGCTTTACAACTCGACCTTTATAATAGGAAGTCTTATCGGCAGCTACTTCAATGCCTATGACTGGCATAACGGGTCGATGATATCGGCAATTTTATTACTTCTGATCGCATTGTTCAGTGGGATCGAGAGGAAGGGAGAAGGACGATGAAGAAAATAAGCAGGATCCCTGCCATATGGCTTGCCATAGTATACTGCTTTCTATATCTGCCAATAGTGCTGCTTGCAGTATACAGCTTTACAGATGCGACTATGATAGGGAAAGCAGGACATTTTTCATTGAAAAACTATCGCACGCTTTTCCTTACACCTGATCTGAGGTCGATGATAGCGGGCACTCTTATACTAGCGCTTGTAGTAGGTGTCCTGTCTACAATACTTGGTACATTCGGGGCAATAGGAGCCTTTTACAGCAGGAGAAAAGGAAGAAGGGCGATAGAGCTGATGAATCAGGTGCCGGTCGTAAATGCAGATGTCGTAACCGGATTCTCAGTATGCATACTTCTGGTAGTGGTGCTCGGGGTAAGCAAGGATACATATATACCACTTGTGGCCGGTCAGATGGCGCTCTGCACACCGTTCGTATATCTGCAGGTAATGCCGGCACTGACCCAGATGGATCCGAATATGTATGAGGCTGCCCTGGATCTCTACTGCAGACCAGGAGATGCGATCATAAAGGTGGTTCTTCGCAAGCTGTCTCCTTCTATAGTGTCAGGTTTTTTTACCGCGGTAACTCTTTCTATGGATGATTATTTTGTCACCACCTATACGAAGCCGGCGGTGTTTGATACGATCTCGACATATACGGTAAATGCAACAAAAGGTGCCCGTACCCAGATCAAGACAGCTCTCTGGGCTTTGTCGGCACTGATATTTTTTATAGCAATAGCAGCAGTTGTTATCGCAAACATCAGGAATAAGGAGGAAGGCGAATGAAGAAACTGATCCTTATAACGACGGTCATTGCACTTTTACTGACGGGCTGTCAGGGGACAAAAAGCGCCACTCCTGTTTCGGATGATATCGTCACTCTAAGGATAGCGAACTGCGAGGAGTATATAGACGAGGGCGGATGGGACGCCGATGAGACGATAAAGCTTTCTGACGGGCAAAGGATTCGCGGAGTGGATTCCCTTATAAGCGACTATGAGAAATGGTATCGTGAGAAATATGGAAAACGGGTAAAGGTCTTGTATTCAACCTACGGCACAAATGAGGATCTTTACAATCAGATGACACTGGGAAATACATTTGATCTGGTTTGCCCCTCTGAATATATGATCATGAAGCTGATGAGGGAGAAACGTCTGGAGCCTTTGTCTCGGAATTTCTATAAAAGAAATGAGCTATACAATTACTATGTAAAGGGAATATCGCCATATCTGTATAAAAGAATGCATTCTCTGACTGAGGGAGGAAGACCACTTACAGATTATGCAGCCGGATATATGTGGGGGACTCTGGGTACTGTCTATGATCCGAAAAAGGTGGACAAGGCGGATGCCTCATCATTTGAGATCTATCTGGATCCGAAATATAAAAAGAGGATCACTATAAAGGATTCGGTAAGGGATACCTATTTCGCAGGGCTTGCAATAGATAAGGAAAAGGAGCTTGCCATGCCCTCACCTGATTACAGCAGGCTCCTAAATGATACCTCAGCCAGGACCGTTTCTATGGTAGAGGATATTATCACAGATATGCGGGAAAATGCATATTCAATGGAGACCGATACTGCCAAGCAGGATCTGGTGACAAGGAAGGTTGATGCATCACTGCAGTGGTCAGGAGACGGTGTATATTCGATCGACCAGGCTTGGGAGGCAGGGAGGAGACTCTGCTACGCTGTACCAGAGGAGGGCAGCAATCTGTGGTTTGACGGCTGGGTGATGCTAAAGGACGGTATCTCAGGAAGCAGTGACAGGAAGCAGGCTGCCGAGGCCTTCTTAAACTTTATATCAAGACCTGATTCTGTAGTCAGAAATATGTATTATATAGGGTATACCTCGGTGATAACAGGTGGAAGAGATGCGACGATCCTTGACTATATAAAATATATGTATGGCTCAGATAAGAAAAATGCTGTCGAATATGATATAAGTTATCTTTTTGATGATAAGAAAGGGTCACATATTATCAGGACAGATAAGGACCAGCTCGACAGACAGCTGTATGCTGCCTATCCGACAGAGGATGTGCTTGCCCGATGTGCAGTCATGAAATGCTTTTCGGATCCGGCAAACAGGAGAATTTCCAGGATGTGGACAAATGTAAGGTGCTACAGGTTCCCGTGGGAGAGCTGACCTCAAGGCTCCTTTCTTACCACCTCAAGCGAGACCGTGATATTCCTTTTCTCACCAAGGAAATCGATTGATAGGACAGCGGTGCGCTTGTGGCGGTTTATCCTTACAACCTGCCCCTCACGGCCCTTAAGAGGTCCATCTGTGACGCAGAGCTTATCACCCTTTATATATCCAAGGGATGCTTTGAGAACATGGTTTTCATCTGAGAGCTCAGTGATCAGCTGCTCGTCCTTTGAGGAAAGGGGTATGATATAATCATCGTCTCGAATAAGCTTAACATACCTGAAGATGGTTTTCCCAAGATTCGTTCTAAGTCTCTGGAAAAGCTCATCAGGATCATCGGAGCTGGCAAAGAGGTATCCCGGAAACATAGGGACAAGGACCTTCTGCCAGCTTCCGTTTATTTTCTTCATCCTTTCAGTGACAGGCATGAAGATATCCTCATGGTCTGTCAGTATCTTCTCGCTTATTATGGTTTTTAGCTTCTCTGTATATCGGGTATCGGTCTGTATGCAAAACATTTCTATATTATAACGTAAAAGTGTCATGTTTACAACGCGCTGCAGATGAAATATAATCTACCTATGAATAAAAATGATGTTTTTGAACTGGATATAACTGGCCTTGGTAAGGGCGGAGAGGGGATTGGTCATTTCAATGGAATGACCTTTTTTGTAAGTGGAGCTCTGCCTGGAGACAGGGTCTTAGCCCATGCCACCAAGCTGAAGAAGACCTATGGCTACGCAAGGGTTGAAAAGCTGATAAAGGGGTCTGCTGACAGAGTGGAGTCGCCATGCCCTGTTTCCGGACGGTGCGGAGGCTGCGCTCTGATGGAGCTTTCCTACAAGGCTCAGCTGGCTGTGAAGCAGACCATAGTCGAGGATGATCTGGTAAGGATAGGTGGCTTTGACAGAGCATTCATTGAAGGTATAAAGGAACCGATCATCGGAATGACAGACCCGCTTCACTACCGTAACAAGGCACTGATCCCGGTTGGAGAGCTTGAAGATGGCAGGATCGTCACAGGATTCTATGCCAGGCATTCTCACAGGATAGTGGAGGCTGATGTCAGAAAGGGCTGCCTTATTGGCTCACCGGATAACGGCGAGATATGCCATGCGATCAGATCCTGGATGTATGAGAATAAGGTCCACGCCTATGATGAGAGGTCAGAAAAGGGCCTGGTAAGGCATATACTGATCCGTCACGGGAAGAGCACAGGACAGGTAATGGTCTGTCTTATCATAAACGGAAGGAGGATTCCGGCTTCTGATAATCTGGTTAAGAGACTTCTGTCTGCCTGCCCTGATATCAAAAGTATCTGTATAAATATCAACAGGCAGAAGGGTAATACTGTGCTTGGAGAGCATAGTGAGTGCATCTGGGGAGAGCCAGCCATAACCGACCGGGTGGGAGGGATCTCGTTTGATATCTCTGCTAATTCCTTCTTTCAGGTAAATCCTGACCAGATGGAAAGGCTTTACACGAGGGCTCTTGACTATGCTTCTCTTGAGGGCTCTGAAAATGTATATGATCTCTACTGCGGGATCGGTACGATCTCCCTCTTTCTTGCAAGGTCGGCCGGATATGTAACAGGTGTCGAGGTAGTGCCTGATGCTATAAAGGATGCGGTAAGAAACGCCCGTCTGAACGGCTTTACCAATACCTCATTCTATACCGGCCGGACCGAGGACGTGCTTCCCAAGCTTATCTCTCAGGGCAGAAAGGCTGATGTGATCGTTTTAGATCCACCGAGAAAGGGTGCAGAGCCAGAGGTAATAGATACGATAAAAAAGAGCGCACCATCACGGATAGTCTACGTTTCCTGCGATCCCGCAACACTTGCCAGAGATCTCGCCCTCCTCTGCGAGGATGGCACCTACCAGCTGGTAAACTACACTCCGGTTGACCAGTTTCCGGAGAGTATGCACGTCGAGACGGTAGTATTGATGTCAAAGGTCAAAGAATAATAGCCGTGAAAGCCCAGTAATACTGCGGTTTTCGGGCAATTGGGAAAATTTGGCATCGGGCAAAGCGAACGCTTCTCGGTAACTTATCCAAAGGCAGATCGGGTCAAAAAGTGTGAGAGTTGAGTTGCCACGATAGATGTTACTATGTTGAGTTGCCGAGTTAGATGTTGGGGTAGTTGTGGCTGTGAGATAGATGTTACTTGTTGAGTGATGAGCGAAAAATTATTAAGGGAGGAGAGACTATAATTGACAGAAATTGAATATAGAAAACTACTCATTGATTCAGTGCGTGCCGGAGATTACCCTGAAAAAGATGGGCTGCTTGAATTGTTGAATATTTGCTCATTAAGGTTTGAAAAGACTAATGTTTTTACCAGAAACTTATGGAATCATTTCCAAGAGTATATTCATATTTGTATCGTTCCGGAGAAGATGATTGAGTTAAAGAAACACGCCGATTATCTTAAAAAAATGATATATGAGATCTATCCTCCAAACGATGATTATGAGCTGTGGGGAGTGGAGATTAAACCGGGAGCTATGCCTGACACTGAAGATATTAGTCAAGAAATACTATTTGAAAATATCAGGAATCAGATTATTGAGGAGATCCGTGCTGCAAAATATATGATCTGGATTTCTGTGGCTTGGTTTACAGATCCGGTTTTATATCAAGAATTACTCAAGAAAAAACAGCAAGGACTGGTTATAGAAATTGCTCTCGATGATTGTGATAGAAATCATAATGCGGAATTTTCATTAGAAGATGACTTCCCGGTTTACTGGATAACGGTTCAATCTTACTATCAGAATATTATGCATGAGAAATTCTGCGTGATAGACTTAGGTCAGTTTACAAGGAACTACACGCAGACCGTGAAACGGGCTGCTGACAACAAACGGCGCTATGCTCCCGGCTGGGTGCATAGCACCTGTTTGTTGCGGGGGTTTCCAAAGGGGGCAGCGCCCCATTTGGCACACGACTTTGCGGAGCAAAGTGTAGTGTGTTATACGCTCTGTCGGCGTTGCCCTGAAAATACCGTTGCCGCCGGGGAGGGCAAGGGCATTTGACGCGGCAGGAAAGCAGGGCTTTGTTTGGGGCTGGTAAGCCGGAAACAAAGGGCTGATTTCAGCAGCAGACAGGGCGTATTATGAAAGCCCCCGTCCCTCGTCCTCCGCCCCCGGCCTATGGGACAAAAAGTCCCAAAGCTCTGGACACCGTGACCAGATGTGTGGCCACACTCCGGGAAAAGTAGCAGGACGGCAGGAAACCGTCAAGGCTGAAATGAATGGGCTGACGCCCGGCCTTGACCGTTCCCCGCCGCCCCGCTGGATGGGTGGACAAGGTGGCCAATCCCTAAAAGTGTTTGGCCGCACTCGTTCATTTTGGGGCCTTTCTTCTCCCAAAATTGAAATGGGCGGGAAAGCCCTAAAATGGCTTTCCCGCCTTGATTACCCATTAGCAAAGACGGGCGAGACTGTCAACGGCGGCGCTGAAAGCGCCGTTCATCTTGACCGTTGACTGGCTCGCCTGGCTTTGCTACTGCCCGTAAGAGATGGAAAAACAAGATGGAAAACAAGGTTAAAAATGGTTGACAAGTCTATCGGATGTGTGTTATACTGTGCGACAGTTTGAGATTGGAAGGAGGCTTACGTGTGTTAATTTGTGTACGCTAATAAGCAATAAAAAGTAGAAGTACCTTTCCACATGATGGTGGGCTTTTTTTGCGTGCGTATGCAAAGGAACACGTAGGTTTGACACGAGCAGTCTTTGAACTGTATCGTGGTGTTTTTTCGTGCTTTGTTGTTATGCAGGCGTCTGCCCTCTCTGTGGGACAACGCCTGCTTTTTATTGCAGAAACAAAGGAACAATGCAATAAAAAAGGAGGTTCGCATTATGACCCAAAACAACAATTCATGGAGAAAAACTTATTTTACACTTCTTGCCGGACAAGCAATATCCTTTATTAGCAGCGGTATTTTGCAAATGGCCATTATCTTTTATTTGGTTGCGAAAACTAATTCTGCAATCATATTGACGGCGGCAACACTGATTGGATTTTTGCCGCAAGCCTGTTTAGGCCCGTTTGCAGGTGCTTTTGTTGACCGGCACAGCCGTAAAAGCGTAATGATTGGTGCGGATTTGATAATTGCCGCCGCTGGCGGTATTCTGGCGCTGGTGGCGTTTTACATGGAATTGCCCGTATGGTCTATTATGGTTGTCCTGTTAATCCGAAGTGCGGGAACTGCTTTTCATTCTCCAGCATTCAGCGCAGCAACACCTATGATTGTGCCAAAAGAGGAACTTACAAAATGCGCTGGTTACACGCAGACCATGCAAGCAGTAAGTGCGATTATCAGTCCAGCTGCCGCAGCGTTTTTATATGCTGTTTGGCCTCTTAATGCAATTATATTGTTAGATATTGTGGGTGCAATCCTTGCCTGTGTGACTGTTGCGATTTCGTCCATACCAACGCCTGAACTATGTCCAGAAACGAAAAGACAACAGTTTTTACAGGATATGAAAGAGGGGTATGTGGTATTAAAGCAAAACAGGGGCCTCTTTGCTCTGCTCTGGATTGGTGTAATTTATATGTTCTTTTATATGCCAATCAGTACGCTTTTTCCTCTCATCTGTATGTCATACTTCAAAGGAACACCGGCCCATGCCTCTGCCGCTGAAATTGCTTTTGCGGTTGGTATGCTGCTTGGCGGAGTCATTCTGAGCATTTGGGGCGGTTTTAAGAAACGGCGGTACACCATCGGTCTTTCCGTTCTCCTGATGGGCGTTAGCATTATGCTCTCCGGGCTTTTGCCGCCAGACGCATTTCTTGTCTTTGTTGTGTGCTGTACTGTTATGGGAATTTCCGCTCCATTTTACGGTGTGCAAAATGCGATTTTTCAAGAAACGGTCAAACCAGAATATCTGGGGAGAGTTTTTTCTCTACTGACAAGCGCCGCTTCCCTCGCCATGCCGTTTGGCCTTGTCATTTCCGGGCCTCTGGCGGAGCGGCTGGGAGTTGAGAAATGGTTTGTCATTTGCGGAATTGGCATTATCATCGTTGCGCTTGCCGTATTTTTACTACCCGGTTTGAGAGAGATTGACAATACGCAATAATCAACTGCACCTTTTTCTATTAAGGAAACGTAAAAGAAGTTATGGAAATAAGACTTAGAAGCAAACTTAAGAGTGTGTTGATAGTGCATTATCTTAAAATTTTGTATAATAGGAATTGAAGTTAAATTAGATGCTAAAAATTTGTAATTAAGAAGGAGGGATTCGTCATGTTGGTATTCCAAATGCGTAATGTAGATAAAACATCTACTGTTTTGAAACAGACTAAAAACAGTGATTACGCAGATAAATAAATACGTTAGATTAATTCCTACCAGTGACTAATCTTATGACTTTTTAAACAGATAACTAAAATTACAAACAAATCGTTTAACTTCTGTATTTGTTTATAGATGTAATCACTTCAGGAGAGATTACATGAACAAAAATATAAAATATTCTCAAAACTTTTTAACGAGTGAAAAAGTACTCAACCAAATAATAAAACAATTGAATTTAAAAGAAACCGATACCGTTTACGAAATTGGAACAGGTAAAGGGCATTTAACGACGAAACTGGCTAAAATAAGTAAACAGGTAACGTCTATTGAATTAGACAGTCATCTATTCAACTTATCGTCAGAAAAATTAAAACTGAATACTCGTGTCACTTTAATTCACCAAGATATTCTACAGTTTCAATTCCCTAACAAACAGAGGTATAAAATTGTTGGGAATATTCCTTACCATTTAAGCACACAAATTATTAAAAAAGTGGTTTTTGAAAGCCGTGCGTCTGACATCTATCTGATTGTTGAAGAAGGATTCTACAAGCGTACCTTGGATATTCACCGAACACTAGGGTTGCTCTTGCACACTCAAGTCTCGATTCAGCAATTGCTTAAGCTGCCAGCGGAATGCTTTCATCCTAAACCAAAAGTAAACAGTGTCTTAATAAAACTTACCCGCCATACCACAGATGTTCCAGATAAATATTGGAAGCTATATACGTACTTTGTTTCAAAATGGGTCAATCGAGAATATCGTCAACTGTTTACTAAAAATCAGTTTCATCAAGCAATGAAACACGCCAAAGTAAACAATTTAAGTACCATTACTTATGAGCAAGTATTGTCTATTTTTAATAGTTATCTATTATTTAACGGGAGGAAATAATTCTATGAGTCGCTTTTTTAAATTTGGAAAGTTACACGTTACTAAAGGGAATGGAGATAAATTATTAGATATACTACTGACAGCTTCCTAAAATTCAGCTTGAGCCGTTTGCAGATAAACGCCAAGTACGCTTGTTCCGTGTCGCTGTCCTGGCTGACGATTTCACCAGCAGTTTCCAGCATTTCTTTTAGCGGGTTATCCTCTGGGACGCTGAAAAAATCGTCCTTGTGTGTTTCCCGCAGAGCAAGGGCAATCCCGTTTATGTCCCGTTGTATCACATAGCGGCAAAACTCGTCCTCATCAATATGGGCGGTGATAAGCTGTCTTAACTGCGTATCACTCATGCCAGGATTATGCTTTTTTATAACAGTTGCGCTCATCGTGTCCACTATGGCGTTTGCACCCTGCGCCTGTTTCAGTGCCGTTCCGTTCACATAGATTTCAAGGTCAGCCATCAGCCGGGGGAAATCCGGGTGCGCCGCCAGCTCACACAGCAGGGTATTGTCTATCCTCCCGCTTTTCAGCAGGTCAATCATTTCATCACTCAAACGCAGGTCTGCAAGATCGGCGTTTGGGTGATTTTTCATTTCAGACAGCCCCAGCAGATAATCAGCGGTCACACCGTAAAACTTCGCCAGCCGGATAAGGGCATAGTGGCTGATGTCCTTGAAGTCTTCCGTTTCGTAACTGCCCAGCGCAGACTTGGAAAGCCCGGTCTGCTCCGCAAGCTGCCCCAGCGTCAAGCCACGCTCCACACGTAGGTCTTTTAATCGCTCTTGTATGGATAAAGACATATTCACCCTCCTTGCTAGCTCAACGAAAGAGAAGCCGTTATGCTATGTACTATGCTCATAGCATAACGGCATAGGCATTTACAGTTTTATTTTATATACATCAATACATGGGACTTTTAACTGGACGAAAGCTGCAAATTATAACAAAGAGCATATCAGTATTGATAAGAATCATTCAACAGCAACTGCTTTTGCAGATGAATTTATGAAATTAAAGAATAAAAAAGTTTGGAATTCATAAGAAATAGCTCCCCATCACTGGAAATCCAGTGGCGAGGAGCCTTTTTATGCTTCGATTTCGATTGCAAGCCCAGATTTGAATTCCACGGTGAAGTGGTCGTTGAAGACGGTAATCTTCTCGATGAGTTTTTTGACCAGAGCCTCATCAAACTCTGTTATGTCGGTTTCCTGCTCGGAGATGAAGTCCTGCAGCTCCTTGATCCGGTTCATGGTCTCTTCCCGGTGGTGGCTGTCAACTTCGGACTGTTCCCTCTGCTCCCGGAGGCGGAAAATCTCATCGGCGATGGCGTCGTAGTCCTGCTTGTTATTTGCCTTCTTGATAAGCTCTTTTTGCAGTTCTTCCAGCCGAGCTTGGATGCCATCCGGCGAGAGGGTGTCGGCGCTGACCACGGCCTTGGCGATATTGGCCTGCAACTGTTTCAGGAAGGTGCCGCGCTCTGTCAGAATCTGATTGATGGCATTGATCGTGACATCCTGCAGCAGGAGCTCGTTTACCGTCCGATTGGTGCAGTTTGTATCTGCGGAGCCCGGTTCCAATCGGCTGATGCAGCGCCAGACGATGGACTTGCAACCGTGGTTGTTCCAGTGGACACGCCGGTAAAGCTCGCCGCAGTCTCCGCAGAAAACCATCTGTGCAAAACAGTGATTGCATGAGAAGCTGCGTTTCTTGCCTGTCGGGCTGACATGCACCACACGCCTACGGACAAGCTCCGCCTGCACCTGCATGAAGATGTCTTTTGGAATGATCGCTTCGTGATCGCCTTCGACGTAGTATTGAGGGACGGTGCCGTTGTTCTTGATCCGTTTCTTTGTCAGAAAGTCGGTGGTGTAGGTTTTCTGTAGAAGGGCGTCACCCATATACTTCTCGTTCCGGAGAATTTTGTTGATGGTGCTGGTGTGCCATTTTTCTTTTCCTGCTCCGGTTAAAATGCCGTCAGCCATAAGACCGGCGGCAATCTTGTCCATGCTGGAGCCTTCGAGGTATTCCCGGTAGATGCGTTTTACGATTTCTGCCTGTTCCGGATCGATGACGAGGTTGCCGTTTTCATCCTTGGTGTATCCGAGGAAGCGGTTGTGGTTAACCTGAACCTTGCCCTGCTGGTAGCGGTATTGAAGGCCGAGCTTGATGTTCTCGCTCATGGATTGGCTTTCCTGCTGGGCAAGGCTCGCCATGATCGTAAGGAGCACCTCGCCTTTGGCATCCAGCGTGTTTATGGACTCCTTCTCAAAATAGACTGGAATGTTCTTGTCCTTGAGCTGCCGGATATATTGGAGGCAGTCGAGGGTGTTTCGGGCAAATCGGCTGATGGATTTGGTGATGATCATGTCGATGTTTCCGGCCATGCACTCCTCGATCATGCGGTTGAACTCGTCACGCTTTTTGGTGTTGGTACCGGAGATGCCATCGTCCGCAAATATGCCTGCCAGCTCCCAGTCAGGATTTTTCTGGATGTACTCCGTGTAGTGCGTGACCTGCGCCTCGTAGCTTGTTTCCTGTTCTTCAGAATCCGTACTGACGCGGCAGTAGGCTGCAACACGGAGCTTTTTCTGTTCAGATTGCTTTACTGTGTTCCCGACCTGCCTTTTGGCCGGGATGACCATAACATTTCCCATTAGATCGCCTCGCTCTCAATGAGGCTGTACAGGTATTCTGCCTGTAGCCTCGGATCTTCATATTCCTCATCCGCCTCTGCAAACCGAAAGTGTGTCGGAACCTCTATAGGCTTTGAACTTTTTAGAAGGTTTAGTCTACCAAGCTTACCGGCACGTTCCAGACGAATCGATTCTGCTTTGTCGAAGGTCTCCTGATCAATGATTGCCGGGTAGAAGTCATCGCCGAGGTAGTGCCTGTTTTGCATCAGACGCTTTGCCGAGCTGTGGTAGGTTTCGATGCCTGCCTCAATAGCAGCTTTTGACTGTGCCATTCCGGCGAGGTAATTCTCGTATAGCTTTCTGATTTTAGCGGCTTCATCTTCGTTAATCACAGCGCAGCCGTTTTCAATTCTGTATCCGTATGGTGTATGTCCCATGCCCTCACTTCCTTTCCCTGAGCGTAAGACCGCATTTCAGTTCAAACCGGATATCGTTTCTGGAATGAACGATGATGCGCTTTACATATCTGTCAAATAAGTCTTTGTCGAACTCCTGAAGCATGGCACTCTTTTCTGTGAAATGAATCAGTGCTGTGGTTTCGGTGACTTTGTTTACATCTCCGGAGACTTCATTCTTCAGGGCTTCAATCTCGTCCCGGAAGCTGTCCGCCTGAGAAAGCAGTTCGTTTGTTTCCTGACTGTAGAGCACCGGATCAATGATTCCCTGCGTCATGAGCATTGTAAGAGTCTCGCGCTTTTCGGTATTCTGTGTCAGAAGGGTTTGAATCTGTTGAATACGATGAAGAGAATCATCTGAAGATGATGTTTTCAACGATTCTAAGTAGGGCTTCAGGATTTGTCGGTGTGAAAAAATCAGCTTGTTCAACATCGTGGTGAATGCCTGCTTCAGCGCATCGTCTTTTACAAAAAGCATGTGGCACCTATCCTTGTCTTTGATATGGGTGTTGCAGCACCATGCGACATATTTGTGATCGGTGCAGCTATGAATCCGGCGCTTGAAGGTGTCGCCGCACTCACCGCAGATGATCTTGCCGGAGAAAGCGTATCGGTTTTGGTATTTATCGGTACCTTTTGTCACGCCTTTTTCGGAAGCCCGCTGACTTATAAAAATCCTTGCAGCCTCAAAATCCTCCCGACTGATGATCGGTTCGTGATGATCTGTGACCATGTATTGCGTCTGCTCGCCGTGGTTGCTGTGTCGGACAAATTGTGAATCAGAATAAGTTTTCTGGAAAAGGCAGTCGCCGACGTATTTTTCATTTGAAAGCATGCCTCGTATGGTTGTGGCCGTCCAGCGTCCGCCTCGCTTGGAAGAAACGCCGCGCCGGTTCAGGTCATCCGCGATGGCGTGGGTGCCTTTGCCGGAGAGTAGCGACGCGAAGATTTCTTTTACCACAGCCGCCTGCTCAGGGTTGATTACCATCTGTTCGCCGTCCCAATCATATCCGTAGGGTGGGTAGCTGCATTTGAAGGTTCCGTTTTCGAAGCGCTTCTGAATTGACCACTTGCTGTTTTCTGATATGGAAACAGATTCACTTTCGGCCATGCCGGAGAGGATTGCCAGAAAAAGCTCGCTCTCCATCGAACCGGTGTTGATGTTCTCCTTCTCGAAGAAGATCGGAATGTTCAGATCAAGCAGCTTTCTGACCAACTCTAAGCAGTCCGTTGTATTTCTGCTAAAGCGGCTGATAGACTTCGTAACAATGAAATCTATCTTACCGGCTTTGCAGTCACCGATGAGCCGCATGAGCTCTGGACGCTTATCTTTCTTGGTGCCGGTGATACCCTCGTCGTAGTAGAGGCCTGCGAACTCCCAGTCATCACGGGAAGTGATGTAGTTTTCGTAGTGAGTCTTCTGTGCCTCAAGGCTTTCAAGCTGTGCATCGGAATCTGTGGAGACGCGGCAGTAGGCGGCTACCCTGATCTTTTTGAGCTTGACCTTCGAGCTCGCTGTTTCCGCAATTTTCGTTACTTTTTTCAAGGGAAGTCCCTCCTTTCCGTACGTCTATACATCACTCTAAAGCGACTACATATCAAGGTATTATTGGCATTATTTCCGCGAACAAGGGAGAGAAAGTTTCCCGATTGATGGCGGTTAATTTGTTGAATTCAGCCACAGAAATCAGGCCGTCATCGAGCATCTTTTTAGTGATGTCCTGCGCCCGGCGATAGTCGAGATCGCCCTGAATCCGCTCATGTGTAAAATATCCAGATTGAACATTTGTGTTTTCGTTTGGCATAACATATCCACCTCCAGTTTCCACTGGAGATTGCAGGCTGTTTTGAGCGGAGGAAAATAAAAAAACCTGCGGGCATTCCGAAGAACACTCGCAGGCATGCAGATTGGGTATTCAGTTATTTCACTCTGATCTTCCAGCCGGTCAGGATCAGGTTTACGTTTTTGATGAGCGTTGGATTGAGTTTTTGAATCGCAGAAACACTGGTGTCATACTTTTGGGCGATGGAAGAGAGGGTATCGCCGCTTTTCACGGTATAGAAAACAGCAGATTCACTCTTTGCTTTCACCAGAGCGTTGACTTTGGCCTGCACGGCAGAATAGTCATATCTGGCAGCAGTGAGGCGGTTTTTGCGGTCGGTACCGTTTCCCCATTTGCCGTCCAGCACTTCCTTGGCGATCTCGTCCACGGTCTTTCCCGGAGCGACCGGATCAGGAGTGACGGAGCCGGTATTGTACTTCGGTACGCCATAGCCACGGATGTTCTTTCCATCAACCTGCAGAGAGCGTCTGCTGACAGAATCGCTCTTATTTCCTTCAATGATGGTGAGGGTCTTGCCTGAAACAGCCTCGACGATACCGACGTGATCCGGCCAGCCGGTGTTGTCTCCGGAACCAGAATCCTGCCAGTCATAGAAGATGACATCGCCGGGAGAAGGGAGATAGGCATCATTCTCCACCCACTCACCGAGTTTCTGGAAAAGGGTGACCATCTGGCCGCAGCCGCATTCGTTCGGAATGATATCGGTCAGGTCGCACTTGATGGCGAGGGCTGAGACAAAGGTAGCACACCATGCGTCCGTGTATTTCACGGCATATCCTCTGGCGAGGGGCTTGTGGCTGTTATAGACATCAATAATTTCTCTATGGCTGCCGTCGGATTCCTTCTTTCCAAGCCATGCTCTTGCTTGTGCGATGATCTGGTCACGCTGGGAGTTTGTCGCTGGAGCAGGGGTGTTGTCGTCAAAGGCATCCTTCGTATAGCCGTTGAAGCCGCCGCTCTTGATGATGGCGGGATAATCCACATAGCCATAGTCCAGATCTACGTTGCCGCTGATGCCATCGACAGAGCCTTTGGAAGAATACTGCCAGATGCCGTAGTTGCCCTTATAGGAACACTTGCTGGCATATTGTGCTACCCAGTGAGCGTAAGGCGTGAGCTTCGTGTCGTCCATGCGCTCTTTGAAGCCAGAAACAGCGGAGCCGTAAATGCCGACGAAGTATCCGGCGGATTCCATTGTCTCGCAGAAAGCAATGGTGGCCTCCGTGATACCGACCTTGGCAGAAGCAGGTTGTGCTTCATTATCCATGTAGACCGGGTATTCAAGCTGTTTTCCCTTCAGGATTTTCAGAAAGCGCTCTGCATCAGCTTTTCCGGCGGCAGCGGTCACGCAGTCCTTACCGACAAAATAATATGCGCCGATAGGAATACCGGCTGCTTTCGCACCTTTGTAATTTGCTTCCCACTTACTATCCGTATAAAAACCGGCATCGGAGCCGCCAGCTTTGATGATGGCAAACTCGATACCGGCCTTTTTGACCTTGTTCCAGTCAATGTTTCCCTGCCAATGGGATACGTCAATTCCTTTATTCATCATGCTTGTGTTCCTCCTCACTGTCGCGGTCGTGGAGCTGCTCTAAAACCGCTTTCAATTTCTCAGGGATAGGTAGTCCGAGATGAGCGGAGTTTTCTGTCAGAGACAGACCCTCATTGGACAAATAGAAAAAGATGATCGCCGTTCTGAGCACTCCCGGCTGGCCGAGCACCTGAACATCAACGACGTTTCCAATGCCGACAAGCACGAAGATGAGCACTTTGCGGCAGATGCCTTTGAAGCCCACTTCGCTGGACAGCTTCTTATCGACGATGGCGCACATAACACCAGTGATATAGTCGCAGACAGCAAAGATAATCAGGGCAATCAGCAGCCCGTCACATCCTCCAAGGAAGTAGCCCAGCCATCCTCCGACAGCGGCAAAAGCTAATTGAATAGAGTTCCAGAATTCTTTCATGTTGTGATTCCTCCTTTTTCTTGGCATGAAAAAAGCAGCTGCCGCCTTGGCGCTGCCTAATTCCGAGTTACAGGTTATAGTATTCTTTTGGCTTCCCGCCGCTACCGATGCGTGCGGAGTAGGAATACAAAGTGTTGAAAATGGTGTCCGTGTCATCATAGCGGTCAACCAGCTTATAGCACGAGACATACGGGTCAAAGTATCTCAGGTCTTCTGGCTCGATATATGCTGACTGCTGTTTCCCTTTTGACAGAAGCGCTGTGCAGCTTGAACAGACGTGTTCAGATTCCTTGGCGTAGTTTTCCGGTGTATCGCCTTTAAGGAACCAGTGCTCGTCATGCCATTTGCAGTCATGGTAGCAGGCGCTGTTTGCAATCATGGTGTACTGATAGCCGGTCGGAAGCTGTTGCAGAGCTTCCAGATGCCGGGCAAACCAGTGGAACAATACAATCCGGTCATACATGGAATAATCACCGGTTTGAAGCTCGGATAGGGTCAGCGCCCGCGTGATGGATAACGTAAGCCGCACTTCCGGATATTCCTGCTTGATCCTTGCCGCCAGCTTGTCATCATTCAGAATAAACTGGTGGATGCCAAGGGCGCGGTATTTTCGGATCATGGTGATGGTTGTCTTCTTCTGGGCGAGTATGCAGACAGGGATGCCGAGGGCGAGAAGGCTTTTGATGCGCTCGACATATTCCTCGTAGGTTTTCGGATAGTCGCTCCGGAAGGTAATGTCAAAGCGGGTATTATCGCAGTCATCCTTCCACGCAGCGGCATAGATGCAATCAATGTACGGAATCAGAGCAGGCCTCTGCAGGAGCTTTTCCGGATAGGCCGGATCAAGGTTATATGGGATTTCAAACTTTATCATGCTTCCTCCGTTTCTGTCAGCGTATAGGTGACTTTCATAGTTTTATCCGCCGTCTTGATAACGGGTGTGGAGAGATTGTTGATGGTGGCGAGGTACGGCGTATACAAATACAGCTCCTTACGGAAATGATATCCGTAGTAGCTGTAGAAAAATTCCTGATAGGCGTAGGTCTTATACATAGAGACCATACGATGTCCCCACTGCTCACCGTCCGTATAAGTGTCCTTATTTCTTACGTAGAGGGCAGGTCTGCCGTCGTAGTAGTACCAGCCATTGATGACAACTTCATCATCGATACAGAAGGTGTACTGCTGGTTATTGTTATAGCTGGCGTTTGCCACGACCTCTATGTTTGCCACATTCGTCGTATCGAGGCGATAGACGGTGCTTCCGATAGCAAACATCAGCCATTTGCCGCTCATGCCGATATTGGAAATGTCAGTAGTGTCGGAAGGCAGGATGATCCTTTGGGTCGTGCATCTGTCACCACTGATCTTATCCATATACCACTCAAAGCCGGTGCGGTCGTATACTTCAGAACCGTATCGCACGCCAGTGTAGGTGCGGATTTCTTTTCGGGCAATGCCGTACCAGTTGCCATCCGAAGCGTGGAAAAGATAATCCATTCGGTTTTCATCATTCCAGTAAGGAGCGTCGGTATCGTCTTTGCTCCCGCCTCCGGTGTAGTGCGTCCAATAAGGGTAGTGGTTCATTTCGATGTTTGTTTCCTCGATGGCCTCTGTCGCCATCTGAGTATAAGTTCTGACCATCAGGCGTGCGTGGATGTAGTCCTCCGGAACCTTTCTAAGATTCACAGAAGTGCTGTTGCGGACAGCAATCATCTCCAGTCGGTATCCATCAGCAATAAAAGTCCGATGGTTATGCCGATAGCTGTTATTATCAATCTCTCCGCTGATAGGGGTGTCGCCTTTCAGACGAACAAAATAGTTTGCACCATACTTGCAGCCGCGTCCGGCGAGAACATTTGTTAGGCAAATGCAGGAGATGGTGCCATTGGCCTGCGAAGTGGCAAAGTCCCATACATATTTGAAGCCGCCGTCCACAGCCTTGCTCTCTGTCAGGTTGCGGCTGCCGCGCTGGATATCCTCCGTATTGTTAGCATCATTTGAGGCATACCCGATCAGTGGATTATTGAGGGGAGCGTATATAACGGATGGATCTTCCTCAATCTCGTCCTGATAAAGAAGAATGCCGCCAGTGAGCCGCTGATATATAGGTAGAAGCCATGCTTCACCGCTCTGGCTGTCAAAGCTGGGACTGTTATACATCGCGCCTTGAATATTTGTGTTGAGAATATCAAAGATGGCTTCCGTTACAAGGTTTTCATCTTCATAGATTTCCTTTTTACCGGTATGGACATCTGTGAGCTCTATAATACTTTTTCCTTTGAGCATAGTTATTCCTCCGTGTTCAGATAGTCTGTGGTGATTGAACGTACATATCCGTTCTCGCCGCTAATCACAAAGCGGTACATCAGCTGGCCGGTGATGGCTTTCTCTGCCCATGCATTTGTAGAGATAGCTTCCAGTGCGGCTTTCGACATACCGGATGCTTCCTCCGATAACCTTGCCCACGAGGAGCCGGTATAAGTCCACCAGCTTTCTCCGGCATCAAAGGAAACGGCAAAGAGCGCTGAATCATCGCAGTCTACTGTGACCTTCTCAATGCCAATAATAGATGAATCGGACATGTCGATATTTTCCGAGTAGATTACCTGCGGTTTCGGCACGCCGGTATAACTCGCCGTGAAGGGCGGGAACCTGTTCTGGGAATTGTGCCAGTAGAGGATGGTCGGATCTACGAGCGTAAGAAGCAGGGCTCCGTCCGGGATATCCTGCACGCCGTAAGTTTCAAACACTTCTGCGGTCAGCTCGGTTTCACTGAGCTTTAAAAGGCTTCCTTCCTCTACGGTATAAAGGGCTCCTGTGGCGTCTGTTATCAGATAGCGTCGGTTGTATGGATCGAGAAGCACCGGAAGCTCATCTGAACGGACGAAGGCTGTCCCACTGTCATTCTGGTGCAAAAAAGTCACACATCCTCCTGCAACAGGCGTGAAGGAAATATTCCCGGTACCGGTTACAAGGGTGCACTCGCCAAGGTAGGAAGGGTTTGTGGGTATCGTTTCAAAATGAAGAACGATATCGCCGGTATCCAAAAGCAGCAGATCCCAGACCAGCTTTACATCAGCACTCGTCATGCTGTACTGTGAGTATCCCTCCCAGCGGACGCGCAAAAACCTATAGTAGTTGTAGATCGTCCCTTCCTCTCGACGGATTGTCCAGCTCATTGCGTCGCGCCGATGGACTTTTACCTGTTCTGCGTTTGCTCCAATCCCTATCCACGAGTTTCCATTTACATAGATATTCGCAGCGGTTACGGAGTTGTAGGTAAACCAGCTGATACCGGGAACGGTGTCCGTGCCACTGTCATTTCCGACGTTATTACGTATATAGGTCATATTATCCGTGCTTTGAAAAAGCTCTTGGATAGAAAAATAATCAGCCACTTTGCACCTCCAGTTCTGTTATCGTTTCAAATGCGGTAAGTCCAAGTGGATAAACCGCAAGTCTGCCTCGGTCGATTTCTGCGGCCTCGCCCTCGATGATTTCCGCATACTCGGTCTTCAGCTTCATACTGCCATTTTCATGAATAGTATAGGCGGTATCTGTGAGTACACGTGCAGGGAGGATTCTTCCATTAATGAATGGTTCCGTAACAAATGGATTGATGACAATGCTCGTCAGCGAATCAAAGTCTGCTGTTGAAATAGTCAGCGAGTCCATACGGCCACGGTTCAGGTTCCGCTCGGTACCGCCAGAAATCGTGTAAGACTTCCGGAGAGAAAACTGTGTATCATCTTCGACATATTCCTGCCTGTATGACATCTTCCGTTTATCGCTTACGTCCACGATGTCATGAACAATCGGAGCAAAGGTGCGCACGTTATCGGAAAGGGCATAAAGCGTCATGCCGGATAAGAGCACTGGCGACACAGCGTCGGAAGCTCCGGTCGGTTCCGGTGTATGGAGAATGGTCTCCACGGCTTCTTCAAAGGGAAGATGCTGAAGGCTGGAAAGCACAAGCGGAATATAGTCGTCACTGGCATCAATGCGGCCATTCCATCTGTCCTGAGCACCCAAGCCCTGACCTGTGATGGAAGCAATGATGTTCTGCGCATTTATCGTTGCGCTGCCGGGAGCGATAGTGATCCATACGGCAAAGGTGTGCAGTGTCTTTTCTGTCATATCCAGAAGCGGATAAAACAGGTTCAGGATATGAGCACCGGTGTGCCAAGTCTCCATCGGATGGAATTCCTCCACCTCATGGCCGTCAACAACATACCCGACTCTGATGACAGACTGGCCGTCCTCCTGCCATTCCACAGGAACGGTAACAGTGGTTTCAAGCTCTCTGTCACTGGTGACGGGATTATCGTTCTCATCCGTGGTCTCTTCGGGAAAAATAGTGGTTCCTGTGCCTTCGGCTGTAACAGAGCGATCCACTGGCTCTGCCGTCACATTTATAAGGACAGCAGCTTTAAACTCGCAGTCTGTTTCTTCTTGCGTGGCAAATTCCAGACTGACGATGAATACCGGTTCTTCGCCAAGAGTGTATGGCATGGCATTCATATAGGAGTAGGTCGCCATCTTTGTGCTCTCGACAGAATTGATAAGCCCGGTGATATCTTTATCATTTTTGCTTTTTGCTTCCGCGAGGCGAGGATTCTTACCGACGCATTTTAAGGAGCATTTTCCATTGATCTTTGTTGTGATGGAGGTGATCGCAGCCATCTGGGAGGCATCTGCCTGCCCGCCGGTAAAGGTGAGGACATCACCGGGTTCCAGCGCAGGATCGCCTATGGTCTCGGAATCAAACGGAACATACCGAATGACTGAGATTGCATTCAGGATATTGTTGAGAATGCGGCTTCTGGTCTCATCAAGTCCGAATTGCAAAAGAGGGTTTGTCTCAAGATTCATGGTGAGGCCGTCGTCGGGATCGAGAGAATAATATTCTGCGGTATTAGTACGCCGGTTTGTGGAGCTGATTGCCGTATAGCGTGTTACAAAATCAGAAAAGCTGCTGGAGTAGCGGTGGGTATTATTTATCGTGCAAACCGGGCTTTCTCCGTACTGAACCAGCTGCAGCTTTCCTTCACGGTTGATAAAGGCAAACGAGCAGAGCGCCTGCGCGAGATAATGCAGAAAGTCACGCCAAGTTTCGATATCATTATCCGGATATATGCCAAGGAGCTCAGAGCCATTTGGCAGGGCTTCGATTTCTTCTTGTGTATGAGCAAGCTCCACATGGCAAGTCGTACACATTGCGCTGAGAAAATCATAAGGATACCCGCTGGATTGCGCTTCGCTATAGGCCTTATCAAAATTTAGCATCGCGTCATAGGCTTTTATCTCAAGCGTTTTTATTTTTCGGTTTGCCTCAGCAACATAGAAGATGCCCATCGGGACGTCCTCAACGGTGTCATCAGAGAGGTTCATATGAAAGATGAGCTCCACCTCTGCATTTTCCAAGGAATATCGGTCAATATCGGAAAACAGAGAAATCCCAAGCTCTGCTGCATAAACGGAGCCGAGTTCTATCTCGGAGGAGCCTGAGCACTGTCTCGAAACGTAACCGGAGCCTTTTACAATATCCTTATTCTCGAAGGGATAGACCTTCCCGGATGTGGTAGTAATTGTTCCCGACCATGAAAAGGAGCGGGTGTTGTCCTGTATCGCTGTTTTATATGAATCAGATACGCTGTACATTGCGCCGCTCCTTTCCGTTAGTATTCATTCAAATCAAAGCTGACCTTCCACAAGCCTTTTTTACTGGTGTCATGTGCAAGGGAAGTCTTGAAACTGTCAATATACATTTCCCGTGTTTCACGAATCATCGTATCCGTATTAAAGAAAGCGACTGTGAGCTTCGGCTTTGCCCGCATGAGAGACAGCTTCTTAAGCCATGCAGGAGAAACCTGAAAGGACACGGAGATTTTCACCACGCCGGAGCGGACGATATCCCGCTGGGTGGTTCCGGCCTCCGTCTCTCCGGAGCTGTCTGCCTCTACATCAGAAAGGGACAGGTCATAGGAGGCTGGAAGCGGCATCTCTACGCCGTCAATATTCAAATAGTGTGAAAAAGCCATCATCTGCCTCCTGACCGGAGCGCCATTCGCTGCTGGGCTGTGACGATGGTCTCGTCAAGCAGCGTGCCTCCAAGATAAACCGGGATGGTGATATCGCCTCCGCCGCCGACTCCGGAAAGAGCAGTAACGATAGCCGAGGTCTGTCCGGCAACGGCATCCTGAATCATGCCGCGTAGGGAGTCGACACCGACAATGGCCTCCGCACCGGCTTCTCCTGCGCCAAGTAGCGTATTCCCGCTCATGCCGAAGATGGTCGGTGAGTCAAGGATCATGCCGTTGCCCATCGCCTTTTTGTACCATTCCACAGAGAAATGCGGGATGGACGGCGGGTTTAGAGAGAAGCTCCCGGAAATGGAGAAGTGCGGCAGCTTAATCTTTGGCAGCTCCCAGTGGAAGTTGAATACGTTCTTCAGCTTGTTCACGATGCCGGAGATAAAATTCCAGATCCCGTTGAACACATTAGAGACCGTATTCTTGATGCCGTTTAGGACATTCGATATCGTATTTTTTATGGCGTTGAAGGCTGTGGTGATACCATTTTTCACGGTATTTACCACAGTCGTGATGGTGGTCTTTATCCCGTTCCAGACCGTAGATACCACAGTTTTTAGGGCATTCATCACGGTAGTGACCGCTGTCTTTATGGCATTCCAAGCCGTGGTGATGAAAGTCTGGATTGCCGTGACGACTGTTGTGACCACGGTTTTTATTGCGTTCCATACCGTCGTGACCACTGTCTTTATCACATTCAGGACGGTCTCGATGATCGTCTTGTAGATATTGAAGTAGGTGGTGACGATGGTTTTTATCACATTGAACACGGTCTCAAACACAGTCTTTATGGCGTTCCAGATCGTTTCAAAGAAAGTCTTTATGGCATTAAAGACCGTCTGCACCGTGGTCGTGATCGCCGTCCATGCATTTGTGAGGAAGGTGCTGATGCCGTTCACAGCCGCCTCGAAGATTCCCTTGATGGTCTCCCAGACAGTGGAGAAGAAGCTCTTGATCGCCTCCCATGCCGTAACGACCGCCTGCTTGATGTTTTCCCACAGGTCGATCCAGAACTGCCTAAAGCCCTCGTTCGTATTCCAAAGATAGATGAAGGCTGCCACCAGCGCTGCAATCGCAGCGATGATTAGGACGATAGGATTGGCCAGCATGGTCGCGTTCAGTGCAGCCATCGCACCTTTTACCACGCCGATTGCAGCAGAAACCTGCGGGATGATCGTCATAATTGTACCGACCGCCGAGATGATCTTTCCGACCACCACCAGAATCGGGCCGATAGCTGCCGCCACAAGAGCGATCTTTACAATCGTCTGTTGCACTGGAGCCGGAATCTTGCTCCACATTTCAGCAAAACCTTTTAGTGCTGCGGAGATGTCCTTTAAGACAGGAGCAAGAACGGTAGCGAGGGTGTTTCCGATTTCTGCACCTGTCTCCTTCAGGGAGTTCATTGTCATCTTGAACTGGTCAATCGGATCGAGAGTCTCGTTGAAGGTGTTCTCGACACTTCCCTCAAAATCACCGAGGGAACCGGCAAGGTCATCAAGACTCAGCTTCCCGCTTTGGACAGCGTTATAGATGGCCGCGCCAGCCTTGCTTCCGAAAAGGTCATAGGCTGCTTGCAGCTTTTCTGTTTCAGAACCGTTTCCCTTCATGGTCTCGGAGAATCCGGCCAGCGCCTGATCCAGTGTCTTTCCGTCCTTCGTCGCATTTTTCATGGCGGTCTTAAGACCCATCATGGCAGACGAAGTATCAAGACCGGACATTTCCACCATTCCCATGAAACCCGCAGCCTGCTGGGCGGTCAGTCCCATTTCCTTTAGCTGGATGGCGTTGGAGGAAAGAGCACCAGCAAGGGTATCCATGTCGATGCCGGTGGCCTGTCCGGTTGCGTTTAAAGCATCAAGAAGGGAGTCCGCCTCGGAGGCATCCATACCGAAGGCGTTCATGACGGATGACACATTGTCGATGGATGTCGAGACATCGGTATTGTTGAGCTGGGCGAACTTTATGAATTTTGCGGAGAGATCATCAAGTGCCTGCCCGGTTAATCCAAAGCGGGTGTTGACCTCGCCGACAGCGGCACCGGCGGTTTCGAAGTCCGTCGGTATCTCTGTGGCGAGGTCTTTGACGATATGGTTCATATCTTCCAGAGCTTTTCCTGTCGCACCGGTTTTTTGAGCAACGATATCAAGCCCTGCGTCCACTTCATTGAAGGCTGCAAGGGAGGCCGCGCCGATAGCCATAATAGGAGCTGTGACGTGAGTAGTAAGTCCTGTCCCTACGCTGGATATCTTGCCGCCGACCTCCTGCAGCTTGCTTCCGGCCTGCTTTAATGTGGCAGATATATGAGAGTCGGTTTCCCGGCACTGCTGTTCGAGGTTTTTGAGCTCGTTTTCTGTCTCTATAATCTCACGCTGCCATGCATCGTATTGCTGCTGGGTGACGGTACCGTTTTTGAGTCCAGCATCCATCTGGTCTTGCACGGACTTCAGCTGAGTGAGCTTGTCCTTCGTTTCGGAGACAGCCTGTTTTAAGAGCTTCTGTTTTTGCTCAAGCAGCGTAGTGTTCGTCGGGTCGAGCTTTAAGAGCTTGTTTACGTCTTTCAGCTGCGCCTGCGTATTCTTGATTTCTTTGTTGACTCCAGAGAGTGCCTTGGAAAGGCCGGTCGTATCGCCGCCGATTTCCACGGTTATGCCTTTTATTCTGTCGGCCATGCGGTGACCTCCTTCCAGTTAAAATCGATCCATCTGTGCCTGCGTAGCGACCTCGGCGAACGGATAATCGTCCATGTCCATTTCTGAATACATATCGTTGACAGTCCCGATAGTGAGCAAATCGAGCTCCGAGATATGAAGCCCGATCTGCACACACCGGAGTAAAAAGAGCGGGGTTGTCATTTCCCGCTCAGTCTGGTGATGTTTTTTTTAGAGGTGACCTGCTGTTCCACATTCAGTCCCCAGAGCTCGATGATCTGAGGGAGAATCTCGTAGATCGAGAAGGTATTGAACTGGTCAAGCCAGTCCTCCGGAGTATCCGGGACATCCGGATTCTGGTGTTTTGCCATGAGCCACGCGATGTTCTCGAAAAGCTCAAGAGAGAAGGTGTCCAGATTGGAATTATCCGGATCGTTTTCATCGATGCCTTTCTGCAGCTCATTTAAGTCCTTGTAGATATCCCGGTGGAACTTGTTTCTGTATAAACGAGGGATGGCGGCAGAGGCACGGAAGGTGACCTCCTTGCCGTCAATCTCAACGGATTTCGTAACAGCCATATTGCGCCTCCTTATTCAACCGTATCTTCCGCAGGCGTCTCAGGAACACTGGCAGAGGCCTGCGGCTGATAAACTGCGTTGTACCAGTTGTTGTAGGTCTCCTCGCTGGTATTGGTGCCGGTCTTGACCTTTACGAGACCGGAAGGAAGAGGAGTTGCCGTGATGGAGAGCGTTTCCGTCTGAACCTCGGTGGAATCTTCCTTCGTACTGCCGGATACAGAGGGACGGGTTGCGCTGCAATAATACATGCAGTGACGGATCTTTCTCTGGTCGCCGGAGAACTCAAAGAGCAGTGCAAAGTGCTCAGGCTCCACATCCTTGTTCTCGGCAATGACGCCATTGGCATCTTCGGTTTCGTGCATGACGTCCGTAAGAAAGCTCTCAGGAATCAGCGCCAGCTCAAAGTCGCCGGAATAGCCGTTGTTGTTTGAGACCATGTAATATACGGAATCATCCGCATAGAACGGGTCGTTTTCTCCCTCCGCGTCAAGCGAAAGGGATACAGCACCGGGCATCGCAACAGGCGTGCCGAATGAAACGGTACCGTCCTCAGCCAGCGTTGCGATAGCGTAGTGGCAGTTTTTAAGGCCAAACTTGACCTTGTTTTTCTTATTAGCCATAGTGGTTTAACCTCCTATCATCTGTGTTTGGTAAAGAACCTCGTACATCTTTTCCGATTCGATCCAGACCTCTGACTTCTCATAAGGAAGCTCATGGGAGATAAGGATGTCCTCGATTGTGTTTTCTGTCTCCGGGTCTTTCTTGTCCGTATAAAGCTCGATATTCAGCTCGTCTATCTTCTGGTAGACCGCGTCATCAGCGAACACGTTATCCGTTCCGGGAAACAGAAAAATGAGGAAGGGCGGCTCTGGCGACTCACCTTCGGCAAAGTGGTCGTAGGCGAGTGGGAGTCCGGCTTCCTCCAGCATTTCAATTACATTTTCGTATGTCATATCAGCCGCCTTTCAGTTTCTGCTCAATGGTAGTTACCAGTTTTTCGTTCCCGCGCTGTTCGGCTGCTGCGATATGTGGTTTGGCAGCGACACGTCCGCCGCCGCGCTTGGCGTGCCCATGCTCTAAGAGGTGGGCAATCTGATAGCGATTCCTCGAATGCACCACCAGATCGATGCTCTCGGAGTCTTCATGGACATTTTTGACCGACCAGCTTTTCTTGTACTTTCCGGTATCCACGGGAGCACCAGCCTGTATATCTTTCCGGACGGACGCAGCCGTTTCCTTGACAGCAGCCTTTAAGTCATCAGAGGCAAGCTCCGCATATTTCTCCAGCTCCTCCATGATGGCGGAGTCCATTTCATCGATTGATACGGTTCTGTTCATGACTTCTTCTCCAGCTTGCAGTTGAATTTAATGCTGTTTCGCTTATAGCCCATCGGATTGACATAGGTGATGTTGTAGGTCTTGCCTTCAGTGATGATCCGGTACTTTGTGGATTCCACAGCGGCAAGCTCTGAGCAGTAGCGGCAGGTAAAATCCAGCGACTCCTCCGGATTTATTACGACACCGGAAGATTCCGAACCGGAGCTCGTGCCGACAGTCGCCCAGCAGGAGAAATAATCCACCCAGCCGGTTTTGTGATTTCCGTACTTGTCGACCGTGACTGTGTTCTTCTGAAAAGTGACTCGCACCCGCATCGCAGCTATGTTCATCAGAAGCCCTCCTTCCGGGTACCGAAGAGGAGATCACGGAGCGTCAGGTTCAGCGCGTGGTGGTCTGCTTCCTCACGGTGTTCATACAGATAAGCTACGGTGAAAAGAATGGCTATCCGGATGCGGATCAGGGCGCGTTCTTCATTTGCCATAAACTCCTCATCAGACTGCCTTGTAATGTCCTGAACCTGCTCTGTCGCGGCAGCAATCAGGCTTTCAATCAAGGCGTCCTCATCAGAAGATGTGACGCGAAGATATGATTTTGCTTCTTCAAGTGTTATTTCCATGTCCGCCTCCTTAAAAGAAACCGCCCACAGAGAGGTTGCTCCCTGCGGACGGCTGGTTAAATTGTGTTATCAGGACTTCGATCCGGCAGCCTTAACTGCGAGACCCTTTACAGCCTCCGGCAGGATGAGCTTGCCATCCACACGCTCGGATGCAAGGAAACCGATCTGGCCGTTTGCCGCATAGAGCTCAGAGAGACGCTTGAAGGAACGTCCCTGACGGTCAGCAATCCAGTAGTAGCTGAAGTCGCCGAAGAGGATAGGCACGTTGCCTGCCGCAAGCTCCGGTGCATAAATGCTGGTCTTGTAAGGGCGGTTCAGGATCGTATCGGGCTGACCGGCCACTACGGAAGGCTGCCAGATATAATTGCCGTTGTTGTCCTTGAGCTTTCTGAGCGCTTTGATAGTGGTATCGTTCAAGATCCAGATAGCCTTGCTTCTGTAGACCGAGCGAAGGGAGTGGAACACGTCCATGATGTCATCGAAGGAAACCGTGGTTCCGGTGATCTCTGTGGTTGCACCAGTGGTGGCAGCGACCTTGGTGAACACGCCTTCGGGCTTCTTATTGCCGTCGCCGGTAAGGAAAGCCTCTTCCTCGGCAGCACCGATCCTGCGGGCAAACTCTGCGGAGATATACTTTTCAAGGTCGAAAACGGAATCGTTCATGAGCTCCTCGGAAACCTTGATCGCCGTTCCCAGTTTGTAAGCGGAGAGGCTGATCTGGTCGAAGGTGTCGTCGGATTCCGGATAGAGACCGTTCTCGTCCATCCAAGCAGCCGTACCATGAGAAGCTACGACCGGAATGGTATGAGTGCCGGACTGGGTCTGGATGACAGTGGCAAGGGAACGGAAGAAATTCTCGTCCTGAAGGGCATCAATCAGCTGCTTCTCGTATTCATCAGGCACAAGGTAGCCGCCGTTGGCATCGGTGCCGACCTCCAGCACGTTCTTCACGTCATAGTAGTTGCGCTTGCGGATGTTGTTCCAGAAAGCAGCCTTGTACGCCTTGGAGGCGATGCCGGGCTTGTCCTCCGGATCATCCTTTGCACCGGGCTTTCCGGTGAGCGGAGCAGAAGTGGGAGCGCTCATCATCTTGTCGATCTGCTCCTGACGCTGCAGGCGCTCGATATCATGCGTGAGGTCTGTGACTTCCTTCTCCATTTTGTCGTAGGTTGCGGCATCCTCAGCAGAGACCATGCCGCCGTTCTGGGAGTGAGAGTTGAGAAAAGCCTTAGCGGCCTCCCATGCCTTCGCTCTCTTTTCCATGAGTTCCATAATCTGAGTCATAATAAAAATCCTCCTTTAATGTGCGAGAAGCGAAAGGCGCTTCTCAAGATCGGTTACTGGTACCATGTGTGTATTTGCCTCCGGCTTTTTCTTGGGAATCAGCCGTGAAAGCAGTGAATCAGTGACGGCCTTGCGGGAGAAAAGCATCTCCGTATCAGCCGTATCCTCCGGAACGGGCTCCTCGCCGTCGCGGAACAGAACCTCGTCAGCGAAGCCGAGCTTCATGGCTTCCTTGGCGTTCATCCATGTCTCGGCATCCATGAGCTGTGAAATCTTGTGGCGGGAAAGCCCGGACTTGATTTCGTAGGCGTTCATGATGGATTCCTTGACTTCATTCAGCATGTCGATGGCTTTCTGCATCTCCTCGGTATCACCGATAGCGACGGTTGCCGGATTGTGGATCATCATCATTGCCACAGGGCTCATGCAGACCTTTGTCCCGGCCATAGCGATGACGGATGCCGCCGAAGCAGCAAGGGCGTCGATCTTGACTGTGACGTCGTGCGGGTAGTCCATCAGCATGTTGTAGATCTGAGCGGCAGCAAAAACGTCACCTCCCGGACTGTTGATCCAGAGGGTGACGTTCCCGTCTCCTGCATTCAGTTCTTCTTTGAATAGCTTGGGTGTGACCTCATCGCCGAACCACGTCTCATCGGAAATTTCTCCGTCGAGGTAGAGCGTTCGGTCGGAGCCAAAGCTGTCGGGCTCCTTGTTGCGCACCCAATTCCAAAACTTTCTGGTCATAGTGCCTCCTTCTTTCTGATCCGGGTACGCCCGTTTTCGGGTTCCGGTTCTGTTTGTGATTCTTCTTCTGTTTCATCAGCTTCCTCCTGCGCTGGTGCCGAGGCCGCAAAAATACCTGCATCCTTGAGCTTTGTCATGTTTCCGTTGATGAGATACAGGTCGCCGCCATCCTCCTCCGGAATACGGTCGAGGTTTTCCAGTTCTCTAATATCGTTCGCGGACATCCATCCGTTCTGGCGTCCGACCGCATAACCGTTCATGCGGCTTTGGTAGTCGCCACGTAGAAGCCCGTCCACATTGAACTTGAAGAAGTAATCCTTCTTTTCATCTGGCGAGAGCAGAGCTCTTTGCATGGACTGTTCCCATCGGCAGACCCACGGGTCGAGCGTGTATTTTACGAATTCCAGTGACTGTTGTTCAATATTTGAGAAGCTCGATTTCTCAAGATCGCCGATCATGTGGGGCGGAATACGGAAGATACGAGCGATTTCATTGATCTGAAACTTTCGCGTCTCCAAGAACTGTGCCTCGTTCGGACTGATGGAGATGGGCGTGTACTTCATGCCTTCTTCAAGAACAGCGACTTTATTGGAATTTGCGCTGCCGCCGAAAGCTGAGTTCCAGCTTTCGCGCACACGCTCAGGGTCTTTTACCACGCCGGGGTGCTCCAAGATGCCGCCGGGTGTCGCTCCGTTGGAGAAGAATTTCGCACCGTACTCCTCACAGGCAATCGCCATGCCGATGGCGTTCTTTGCCATTGCAATCGGGCTGTATCCGACAAGGCCGTCAAAGCCGAGGCCGGGAACGTGCAGCACATCCAAGGGCGAGAGTCGGACACGGCTGCCGTCCATCGTATGCACTTCATCCTGTGAAGTCTGGTATTCGTAATAAAGATGGCCGTTTTCATCACGATTGACGGACATGCGGTTTGGCATCAAAGGATAGAGTGCCACCACCTCGCCTTTGCCGTTTCTAATGATCTGCGCATAGGCATTTCCCCACAGCAAAAGATGCGTCATGAGTGTCTCCCGGAAAACGAAAGAAGTCATTTCCGGGTTGGGTTCATCGTGGAGAAGGAAGTAAAGCGGATGGCTGATTGCTTTTTCCTTGCTGCCGCCTTCGCCGTATCGGTACAAATGAATCGGCAGGCCTGCAATCGCCTCGGAAAGAATCCGGACGCAGGAGTAGACTGCCGTCATCTGCATGGCGGAGCGTTCCGTTACATTTTTCCCGGAGGTCGTGCCGCCGAAGAAGAAGCGGTAGGAGCTGCCGGTTGTCGAATCAGTAGGCTTATCCCTGCTCCGAAAGAGTCCAGAAAATATGCTCATAGCATTCACCTCCATTTCTCAAATGAACAAGATGCCTCTGTTGTCGTAAACAGAAGCACCGTTATCGTTGCCGCAGCGGATCGCACGGTCGAGCGCCATAATGGTGGCGATGGCACCGTCGATTTTCTCCGTGGACTTTTCCTTATCTGCTTTGATATTCCCGGCTGGGTCTGTGCGGATGAGGATGTTGTCCATCATCCAGCGGAGTACCGGGTGGCCGCCGTGTGCGATCCTCTTTTCCAGAGTCAGCTTCATGAGTTCCTTGGTAGGAGGGCTCATATCCTTAAAGCCCTGACCGAAAGGAACAACCGTGAAGCCCATGCCCTCAAGGTTCTGTACCATCTGGACAGCTCCCCAGCGGTCAAATGCGATTTCACGGATATTGAAACGGTTGCCGAGACGTTCTATGAATTTCTCAATGTATCCGTAGTGGATGACGTTTCCTTCGGTGGTCTGCAAAAAGCCTTCTTTCTCCCAAGTGTCGTATGGCACATGGTCGCGCCGGACACGCAGGTCAAGAGTATCCTCCGGTACCCAGAAGTATGGGAGAACGATGTATTTGTCCTCATCGTCCAGCGGCGGGAAAACGAGTACGAAGGCTGTAATATCCGTTGTGGATGATAGGTCGAGGCCGCCGTAGCAGACACGGCCTTCGAGGTCTTCCTCGCAGACCGGGAAAGCACATGCATCCCATTTCTCCATAGGCATCCAGCGGACGGCCTGCTTCACCCACTGGTTTAAACGTAGCTGTCGGAAGGCGTTCTCCTCGCCGGGATTCTGCTTGGCAGACTCACAGGCGGCTTCCACCTTGTCGATGCCGACGGTGATGCCCAGCGACGGATTTGCCTTCATCCAGACCTTCGGGTCTGTCCAATCCTCGGATGATTCGGCTCCGTAAATGACCGGATAGAAGGTGGGATCGACCTTTCTGCCGTCAATGATGTCCTGTGCCTTCTGGTGGACTTCGTAGCAGATGGTGTTTGTATCGTTCCCAGCAGTGGTGATCAGGAAATACAGCGGCTGCATTCTGGCATCACCGGAGCCCTTGGTCATAACATCAAAGAGCTTACGGTTCGGCTGGGTATGTAGCTCGTCAAATACTACGCCGTGGATATTGAAGCCGTGTTTGGAATATGCTTCTGCGGAAAGTACCTGATAAAAGCTGTTCGTCGGTTCATAGATGATCCGCTTCTGAGAGGCCAGTATCTTTACCCGCCGGTTTAAGGCCGGGCACATTCTGACCATGTCAGCAGCGACATCAAAAACGATAGTGGCTTGCTGGCGGTCGGCTGCGCAGCCATAGACTTCGGCACGTTCCTCACCGTCGCCGCAGCAGAGCAGTAGCGCGACTGCAGCGGCCAGCTCCGATTTTCCCATCTTCTTCGGAATTTCAATGTAGGCCGTGTTAAATTGCCGGTAGCCATTTGGCTTTAGGACGCCGAATAGGTCGCGGATGATCCGTTCCTGCCAGTCTATGAGTTCGAAGGGCTTTCCTGCCCATGTTCCTTTGGTATGGCAGAGCTGCTCGATAAACATTACCGCGAAGTCTGCCATCTCTTTGCTGTAATGGGAGGTCTCTGCCATGAAGTGGGTCGGCTTGTAATTCTTCAGTTTTCGCATTGGCATGAAAGCCGCCTCCTTTCAGGGCAAAATAAAAGACCGCCGAAGCGATCTGGTATCAGAACGAGAGAAAGAGCCCTGCGGCTCAGTCTCCCGGAATATTCGTATTCAGGGTTGTTTCTTAGTTGTAGTTTTCAAGAAGGATGCAAAGCGCCAGCTCCGCTTCCTTGCAGGTGGGGTGGATGTCCCAGCCTCTGTCATAGTTGCAAACGGTCTCGTCGTTGATTTTAATCATCAGCTTGCTGATCTTGCCGCCGTTGATCCCGTACTCTTCGCTGGGTTCTTCGTAATGCTTTACCCAGTAGTGGCACTTTGTGTATTTTTTCTTATCCTTGGCATCCGGGATGCCGATGACTCCTTCGCTCCACATGGTTCATGCCTCCTTTACCGTCATCTTGAAAGCCGGGATGAGGGCGTGCTCATCGCTTCCGAAGTGGGTGTAGCGCTCCTTGACCTTTACGATCCCGTCCAGCGTGCAGCCGAGCTCCTCGAACTTGGCGATGGTCTCGATCAGGCTTGAGAAGGTGGAGCTTATCGTAAACTCCCTGATTCCGAGCTTCCTGCAATCCGCGAGGATGTTCTCAATGTCGTAGTCCCAGATGACCTCGGCGAAGTTCGGCAGGTCGTTTCCGGCTTCCTTGCTGTAAAGGTAGGCCTGTCCAAGTGTCCAGTGGCATCCGATCTCTTCCCAGCGCATTCCGGGCTTCGCGTTTTCAATGGCTTCAATTGTGTACTTCATGGTGGTTTCCTCCTTGTGTTGTGTTCCTTTTGGTATGTACATATATCACTCTGAACGCCTGTAATAGCAAGTTAATTCTCGGAATATATGTGACAATCCTGCGGGAACATCCGAGGCATACATTGTGTAGTTTATTCCTCGCCGGTCAGAATAAAATTCGCGTATTCCTTCCGATGATCCTCAAGGTATAAAACCAGCTCGTAGAAGTCACGTTCGTAGGCCAGCCGTTGCACCGTATTTATGTCAAACATGTTTGTAAGGCCAGTGTCCCGGATGGCGAGGATCTGCTCTTTTATCTTTTCCTCCATATCAGTCCACCACCTTCCGCACGCGGTCTATGCCGTAGACCACATTCAGGCCAGAGCCGTTATCCCAGTCCACCATCAGGGAGCCGGTATCATCGACTCCCGTAACGGTTCCTTTGGTACCGATGGGCGGCGCCTGAACATCGTCCATCTCAAGGAGTTCAACGCGGGTTCCCGCCGGGTAGCGGGAGCGGAGCGATTCAAGCTGCTCTTTCGTAATCATTCGCATGCTGCCACCTCCTTTTCCGGAGCGCCGTTCTTCCAGCTGGAGTTGCCGGAGAGGTTCTTGAGGAGAATCTTGCGTTCTGCCTTGTACTCGTTCCCGATGAAGCCGAGCCGCAGCAGGAAGCAGCGGAATGCGTACTTCTCATTGTCTACATCCTTTTCTGTGGCGCTGGCTCGCTTTAAGTCCCTGCTCATCTTGCATAGGGCTGCAATGAAGTGAGTGTAGGCCTTGACCGCGTCCGGTTCCGGCATTTCCGAGAACCAAGGGAAGCTGATCACATCCTCCGTTACCTCGATGCCAAGGTCGTCAATGCCGAGAGCCTTTTTGATGAGGCTTTCCTTGGCGGTGAGCAGGTTTGTTAGGTTCCCGACCGCAGCCTTGTCCAGCGGGACGCTGACCGTAAGGCCAGTGCCGTTCTTATCCGCTTCTTCAGCAGTGGCTTCTTCCTCAGTGCTTTCGATTTCCTCGGCATCTTCCGGTGTGAAGCCATCGGCGATCAGGTTGTGAATGATCCGCTCCAGCTTGTCAGCATCCTCGCAGGTGACGCCGCCTTCCTTGTCGACCGTGATGTCTCCGATCTCGTAGGCGCAGGTAGGCATGAACTTGTAGATTGCCTTTTCTCCAGTGAGCTCCGAAATGGCTGCTACCAGTACTTTTCTTTCGTTCCCGGTTACGTTGTAGTTTGCTTTCATGGCTTTTCCTCCTAAGTGAAATGGTTTCCCGAAGGCTTCCTTCTGTGCCTTTCGGTACGTACATATATCACTCTAAAAGCCTTATATAGCAAGCGATATTGGCACTTTTCTGTGGTAGAAAAACGACAAATTATACGGACAGAATTTGTGTATTATACAGTATCAAAATCGACCTGTTTCACGAGAGCTGAGTAGTCGATGCGCTCGCCGTTTCTTACCACATACACATTTTCCGCATCGTCCGTGTCCCCCACATAGCGCCGGAGAATAACGGATGCGTATTTCGGATCAAGCTCCATCATGTAGCAGACACGGTTCAGTTGCTCGCAGGCCATCAGTGTGGAACCGGAGCCGCCGAAGGTGTCGATCACCACGGCATTCTCCTGAGAGGAGTTCTGGATGGGATAGCCCAGCAGATCCAGCGGCTTGCTGGTCGGGTGATCCTTATTGCGCTTCGGTTTATCATAATTCCAGATGGTGGTCTGCTTCCTGTCGGAATACCACGGGTGCTTGCCGTTTTGCAGGAAGCCATAGAGCACAGGCTCATGCTGCCACTGGTAATCAGAACGACCAAGTACGAGGGAGTTCTTTACCCAGATACACACTCCGGCAAGGTGAAAGCCAGCGTCAATGAATGCCTTTCGGAAGGTGAGACCTTCAGTATCCGCGTGGAAGCAGTAGGCCGCACCGCCTTTTTCGAGGTGGTCGGCCATGTTCTTAAATGCGGAGAGTAGAAAGTTGTAAAATTCCTCGCCCTTGAGAGAGTCGTTCTGGATTGTGAGACCGTCTGAGGCTTTGAAGGAAACGCCGTAGGGCGGGTCGGTCAGGATCAGGTTGGCTTTCTTATCTTCCATAAGCGCGTTCACATCATCTGTGGAAGTGGCGTCTCCGCACATGAGGCGGTGGCGTCCGACCGTCCAGATGTCTCCGGGCTCTACAAAGGAAGCCTTCTCCAGCGCAGTAGACAGGTCGAAGTCATCATCCTTGATGTCCTTGTCCTCACTGCCGCCGAGGAGCTTCTCCAGCTCATCCGCGCCGAATCCCAAGAGGGACAGGTCAAAAGCCGAATCCTGCAGGTCGGACAATTCCACGGAGAGCATTTCCTCATCCCATCCGGCATTGAGCGCCAGCTGATTGTCTGCGAGGATATAGGCACGCTTTTGTGCTTCCGTAAGGTTCTCGGCAAAGACGCAGGGCACGGTTTCATAGCCTTCTGCGCGGGCAGCCTCAATACGACCGTGGCCGACGAGTATGTTGTAGTCCGCATCAATGACCGCAGGGCTGACAAATCCGAATTCCCTAAGGGAAGCTCTGAGCTGCGCGATCTGTTCCTTGCTATGTGTCCGGGCATTCCGGGCGTAAGGCACCAGCTTATCAATTGGTACCTGTTCTAATTTCTGTGTGTTCATTTACATTCCCTTTCTGGCTCGAAGGAGCCGCTCCATTACATCGTCCTGCGGGTTCATGCCGCCGTATTCAGCGGAGCAGTTCTCCTTGACGATCTGGAAGATTTCATTCCACAGGCGGTTGGCCTGATTCATATAGTTGATGCCGATGTTAATAAATGGAGAAGGGATCGGCTTCCCAGTCGTCGGATGCTTACTGAGGTATCCGAGCCGAGTGGTCATCTCTTCACACTGAATCCATCGGGCTGAGCACATCGCATATCGCTCCAAGAGCTGAGGAGATATCGCTTTGGCCACACCGAGCTTATCCAGCCATTCCCATGTTTCCCTGTATATTTCACCGGCCTCCAGCGTGGTGCCGTCATGCTGTTTTGCTGAGAGAAAGTCATGCGGAGTAGGCATGTCCTCGCCTTCAACATCCGGTATGTCCAGCACGGTCAGCTTCCTGCCGCCGGGATTGCCATTTTCATATTTTTCCTTGATGGCGCTTTTTTTGCGCCCAGCACCGGGACGTTTGCCGCCACGGCCTCCGGTGTTATTCGATTTTGTGGGCATTTCAATCACCGCCTCCCTTATTACCCTTTTGATTTCGCTTTTTTTGTGAAGAAGAGGGGGCGCCGTTTTCCGGGGAAAAGGGTCGTAGAGATTTTGACCGCCCTACCGGTCGCCGCGCTCGTGGTGAATCTTCTCGTGACACGAACGGCAAAGACTCATAAGGTTGGACTCGTCATTCGAGCCTCCCTCAGCAAGCGGCACGATGTGGTGGACTTCCTCGACCGCGACGTAGCGTCCTTCCTTTAAGCACTGCTCACAAAGCGGGTGCTTATGAACGTAGCGGTCACGGATTCGTTTCCATGCTCTGCCGTAGCGTTTGCCGGGAGAGTAGCCGCGCTGGAACTTCTCGTAGTGCTGTTCCATGACCTTGGCGTGCTCCTCACAATAAACACCGTCCGTTAGGTGTGGGCAGCCGGGATAGCGGCACGGTCGTTGTGGTTTTCTTGGCATAAGCCGTGCCTCCTTTCAGGGCATAAAGAAAGCCCTGCAGGGTGTTCCCGCAAGGCTTGTGTGCTGCGCGTGCAGCTGTTTCTTTATTCTTTTCGCTGATTATATACTATCATAAAGGACGGGTGGACATCTTAGGACAAAGCAGGACATTTCGGGCGCATTTCAAATGATAATTGGATCATCCGGAAGCGTCACATGAAGGAGCGCCTTACCGTGCCAGCGACGAATGGTGCGGGCATCTGCACAGAGCTCCATCCCGATCTGCTCCCATGTATAGTTATGGATGTAGCGGTACTTGAGTACCATGCGCTCGTCGGTATCAGGGACTGCCTCAATGACCTCCCGTATCTGTTTCTTAAGGTCTGATAGCATTTCCAGCTCACCGGCGATTTTCTTTTCCAGTGTCCACAGCTTCTCAAGCGTCCGGACAAATGGTGCTTCGGTATTACGCGATGTCTGCACGCGGTCTTTATCATATTGGATAGCCGACACGCTGCCTGCCATCTCACGCAGGTTTTGTGCTTCCATCGTGTCGGACTTGATTCTCTGATCAAGGCGGTAGGCCTGATGGAGATATTCTTTTACTGTCATAAGGACTTCGCCTCCTCTCGTAGTTTTTGTATGAGATACTCGCCGTCCACACTCGTTAAGGCCTTGTACCAGCCGGAGCGGAAGAACCGTTCACACTCCATTACATCCGACATAGCAGCTTGATTACCGGGCTTCTTTTTCAGGCGCTTCAGGGCATCCCGGTAATCCTTCACTGCCTGCAGCACGATGGCATTGGCGAGATTTTCATAAGGATCGGTCATCACACCACCTCAAGATCAGCCTTGACCGCGTCAATCAGTGCGGTCTGCGTCATCTCTTTCTTGGATAGCGCCTTTACAATCCTTTCGTCGATGGTGCCCTTGGTAATAATGTGCTGGATCACCACAGTGCCGGATTCTTGACCTTGCCGCCAGAGACGGGCGTTGGTCTGTTGATATAATTCCAGCGACCATGTAAGACCGAACCACACAAGGATGGAGCCTCCGGCCTGAAGGTTCAAACCATGACCGGCAGAGGCTGGATGGATGACTGCTACAGGAATCTTTCCCGCATTCCAGTCAGCAATATCTCGGCTGGTCTTGATCTCCCGAACATTGAAGCGGTTCTTGATGCGGCTTAGGTCATGCCGGAACCAGTAGGCCACAAGAAGCGGTTTTTCATTGGCGGCCTCGATAATATCCTCCAAAGCGTCCAGCTTCCTATCGTGGAACTCGATAACCTCACCGGTATCGGCATATATGGCACCATTTGCGAGCTGTGAGAGCTTGCCTGTAAGCGATGCGGCATTGGCAGCAGTCACCTCACCATCAGGGAGCTGCAATATGAGCTCCTGTTTCAAATCTTCATAACGACTGCGCTCAGAGTCAGAAAGCTGCACTTCATATTCTGTTGAAACCAGCTCCGGCATCTTCAGATGGTCGGTAGATTTCATGGAAATCGTGATATCCGAGATCCTCCGATAGATGGCGTCCTCCGCATAGGGCAGTGGCTTGTAGGAGTAGATGATCTCGCCGTTTCTCTTGTCCGGCATGAAGTAATTTGTCCGATACTGCGTGATAAAGCGTCCAAGGCGCTCGCCCATATCCAGCACTTTGAACTCTGCCCACAGATCCATGAGACCGTTGGAAGAAGGAGTGCCGGTCAGGCCGATAATCCGGTGAATCCGTGGCCGTACCTTCATCAGAGACTTGAAGCGCTTGGATTTATGATTTTTGAAGGATGACAGCTCATCGATAATCACCATATCGAAGTCAAAGTGAAAGCCGGACTCGTCAATGAGCCACTGCAGGTTCTCGCGGTTGATGATTGTGATGTCTGCTCCCTGCATGAGGGCGGCTTTTCGCTCTTTCGGTGTCCCGACTGCGACCGCATAGGTAAGACCTCTTAGGTGCTCCCATTTCTGGATTTCCGCTGGCCATGTATCGCGGGCGACTCTTAAGGGAGCCACCACTAAAACGCGATGTACTTCGAAGCTGTCAAACAACAGGTCACATACTGCCGTCAGACTGATGATCGTTTTGCCAAGTCCCATATCTAAAAGGACTGCGGCCACAGGGTGCTTTTCAATATAGCGGATGGCATAGTCCTGATAATCATGTGGATTGAAGTTCATCGATTATCCCTCCAATCTGCTCCGGATCGTCAATGACATATACCCGGTAGCCAAGCTCCCGTAGCAGCCTGTGGCGCGAGAGCTGGAGTGGGCGTGGCTTTTTGCCGGGTGCCTTCAGCTCTGCGAAACCGATATGGCCGTCAGGGAGTAAGATCAGGCGGTCGGGCATTCCTGCGAAAGAGGGACACACCAGCTTAAGCGCAATACCGCCGTTCTTTTTCACCGCCGTTGTTAACTTGTTTTCTATCTGTTTTTCTATCATTGCAAACCTCCGTCAGGCGTTAATTTCAGGGGGTGTGCAAGGTGTATCAATGGTATTTACCAAACTTTTTCTTAGAGCTATTTTTTAAGGCCTAAGAGAGTTTTTATATAAGACCTTGATACACCTTGTCATAGTCCCGGATTACTGCAGAAAATCTTCCTCTGCGCCGCTGTCCTCATGAATCTTTAAGCCCTTGAAATAGCGCTTCCGATTCAGTGTCAGCCGCTCAAATCCGGCTTTCTCCAGCGCAAAGTAAAAATCTGCCGTGCTGCGCACATACTCATTGCAGTCAAGCGAGTAGTTGCGATATGCCTGATAGAGCGCCGAGGAGCTTTCCTTAAAGGACTCATCCACATCGCACTTCTCATCCAGAAAATGTCCGAACCAGTCGTTCTGGCTGCGATATTTATCGATGGCCTTTGTCACACAGTCCGGTACCGGAATCTGGTAGTCCAGCGCGATGACCTTTTTAGCACCTTCGATGATCCATGCCAGTATGCTTTCACCGGCATTCTCATACAGGTACTCACCGTAATTTTTGATGTCGGCCTTGCCCTCGATCTTGGCATTGAACGGAATCACGATAAGCCTGCGCCAGATACCGTCGTCGGAAGCGGAGACGCGAGGCAGATGGTTTGTATACAGCACCAGCGTATGGCAGGGCTTGAAGGAAAATGGGTCTTTATACTTTTTCTCCGCAAACACATCATCCGTAGAGCAGAGCTGCTTGACGGTAGAGTCGTTGAGCCTTGCGCCTTCCTGCATTTCCGCAGCGATCAGCAGGCGTTTGCCTTTGACCTCAGCCATTTCCGGCTTGATGTTCCTGCGGCAGCCGACGGTCAGGGTATCTGCGGATATATTTCCGCTGTAGAGTCCCAGCACGCGGGAGATGGCATTCCAGAAGGTGGATTTGCCGTTGCGTCCATCGCCGTATGCGATGATGAGCGCCTCCACAAAAACTTTCCCGATAGCAGCAAGGCCGCAGATCATCTGTACATAGTCGATAAGCTGCTGATCCTTCTGAAAAATCAGATCCAGATTATCCTGCCAGAGCTGCGCTCCTTTACTGCCGGGTGACACGGACGTGATTTTCGTAATAAAGTCATCTGCAGAATGTTCGCGGGCACCGGCCATACCTTTGCGAAGGTCGTAGGTCGCCTCCGGTGTGCAGAGCAGGAAGCAGTCTGCGTCCAAGTCTCTCGGCGAGATTTCCAGCATCGGGTGCGTCTCTTTGAGGGTAGATGTAATGTTCTTGGAGTCGCGTCTGCGAACGGCAAAGCTCTGGTAGGCCTTGGCGGCAAGGAACTCCTGATAGGCCTCCATCTGCTCGTCGCTCATCAGCTGTTCAGCTTTGGCCTTGGATGTGTTATCAAGTATTTCCTGTGCACCACAGTTTTTGAGCTTTTGCAGAGCCTCCATCATATTTCGATTGGCTTCTGCGAGCTGCCTGCGGGTGAGTTCATGAGCGACGGCCTGAGCGCCGGGCTCTGTTTCCTGCCAGTAGTGGTCACTGTATCGGATAAAGTGGGTGGCCGGTGAATAGCGCAGCTCGTTTGCAAAATACTTTGAGAGCACCTCGGCCTGTCCTACATCAGAAAAGTCCTCCGGCTTATAGCTGTTCTCGTCGTTATAAACTTCCGGAGGGACATATCCGTCCTCACGGCTGATCTTGGAATAAAAGCGCTGTGCGCTGTGCCAGATTGTATTAAGCTCGCTGCTATCCAGAGGCGGCACGCAGGTTGCGGCCTTTTCCAGAAAACTTTGGTAGGCTTTTTCCGTATCGCCGTATTTCTTAATGACGATACCGGCAAAGCGGGACATGGTAGCATTACGGCTTCCTTCCGGGATCACGACATCTTTCTCGTGGCCGCCGGGCAGGTCTGCATCGAACTCGTCGTCATTAAAAAATTCCGTGAGGTTCATGCGACCGGGATAGATCTCCACATTCGGCTCCTGTGTTCCGAAGAAGAAGCGAGCAGCATCCAGCGCCTTCGTATCGAAATACGGAAATATGGAATTGACCAGCTTCTTCATATCGCTATAGAGGGCAGCATCCGTTACCCGGTCGATGGGAAAGAGCACATGGAACTTTGGCCTTGCCGGTTTGCCATTTTTCTCGCGCTGATTAAAGCGGCTGTAATGGATGGCGAGGCTTACTCCCGGAAATGCCTCCAGCACGTCTGCCGGTGTGATCCAGTCTTTCGAATCTTCTGAATGGTCGTTATCACAGTCCACGGGAAGACAGTCAGCGGAGAGGAAGTTGTCGCTGTTGCGGTAGTGATTTTTGTACTCCGCACACACATAGTCGTGACCGACTGCGGCTTTCATGCTGTCCGTATCCATGACAACTGTTTTATGCGGATAGGAGCAGTTTCCGGGATTGCCGATAAAATCGGCACTATACAGGGTAAACATCAGTCGTACACCTCCTCCGATTCTTCTTCCAGCACCTTCGTGATAAATTTCAGGGCGCGGATCATAGTTTCCAGTTCGCAGTCGCCGCCGAGGGTAACTTCAAAACCGTTGCAGCCGAATCTGTCCATGAAAGGCGTGACATGGATATCTGTGCTGGCTTCATCGGAAATGCGGAAATAGGTGCGTCCGCCGTGGCCGGTGTCGCCACCTTTGTAACCGGTTGTTCCGGCTTCGACCTGCAGGATATTGGCACTTACCACATCGCGGGTGTAGGTAGTGATCTCAGTGCCATCAAAAAGCTCTCTGCGACTTTCTTTAATTTCATACATAGCGTTAAACCTCCTGACATTCTTCTGTGAAATAGCGCAAGTGATAGCCTTTCCACTTGGCGCGTTTGATTTCTGCTTCCATACCGGATGAGATGCGGCTGCCGAATACCCAGATCTCAGTGCACTTGCTCATGAGGGCATTTCCGAAGAAAAGACCAAGCTCACGTTCTTCCGGATTGTCATCATCAAGGAACTGCGGAAATAGCAGATGCGGTGCGATAGGGATATATCCCTTGTCCACGGCATAGCGGCTGTAGCGTCTGGCGTTGGCTACGTTTGTCTCCACATCTCCGGAAAACGGAGAGCAGATGTAGATGATAGGCCGGAAAGCACGAAGGGACTGCTTTTCATTTGCAGCAATCCGGGATAGTGCTTCACCTGCAGTTGGGTCAGGATAGCCTTCGCTGTTGCGATAATCGTTGCTCACTCAAAAGTCCTCCTTTCCGGGCAGACTTAAAGGCGTCCACCTCTAATTTCCACTGGAGATGAACGCCTGATTTGAGCGGACGATTTTTAATCTTTTTTGTAGAAGGGAGTGGTGTAACCGTCTGCACGGAGCTTCAGGCCTTTTGCCCACGGTGGAGTCCTGCCCATCTGTTCACAGAGAACGTCAAGTGACATGTGAGGGTCTGCTTCAATGACCAGTTCGTCGTGAATATGCATGACGATGGAGCAGCAGCGCAGCGTCTTCATGGCATAGCAGAGAATGTCGCGGGAGGTTGCCTGCACGATATTTTCCACGAATTTCGGCCCGTATGAATCGAGCCGTTCCCATTTTTTCGTGCTGCCGATGCCCTCATAGGTAATACACTCGCCTCCGAATTTATTCGTACCGACCTTTGGCTTCACATAGGCGAGGTTCCGTCCGGAGGGCAGCGTAATAAAGAGCATCCCGGAGCGGCAGGAGAAGGTAAGCCCGTAGCTGCTGGTTGTGTGTTTATACTTCACAGCCTCCATGACAGCGCGGTCGACATCCCACCAGAATTTTACGATGTTGGGATTTGTCTGCCGCCATGCGTCCACCAGAGGAGGAAGCTCATTCTCGGAAAGTCCCATCTCTATAGCGCCCATTGCCTTTAAGGCTCCGACCGAGCCGCCGTATCCGAGCGCGAGTTCCGCGATTTTGCCTTTTTGACGCAGATGGCCGTTAATGCCATGCTTCTCAACCGGAACATGGAACATCTGACTGGCACTGGCGCAGTAGATGTCACCTCCGGTTTCAAAGACTTTTTGACGCCACGTCTCACCGGCATACCACGCGATGACTCTTGCTTCGATGGCGCTGAAGTCGGAAACATAAAACTGCGTACCGTCTTTCGGGATGAATGCTGTACGGATCAGCTGAGAGAGGGTGTCCGGGACGTCTTCATATAAGAGTTTAACGGCATCGAAGTCGCCGGATTTCACAAGAGCGCGTGCGTCGGCCAGATCCGGGAGATGATTTTGCGGAAGGTTCTGTAATTGTATAAGCCTGCCTGCCCAGCGTCCGGTACGATTGGCTCCGTAAAATGCAAACATGCCGCGAGCCCTGCCGTCATCACAGACTGCACGCTCCATCGTCTGATATTTCTTGACGGAGGATTTGGCAAGCTGCTGTCGGAGCTCCAGAACGGTCTGAAGTTCGGGTGGAGCGGTTTTGATAAGCTCTGCCACTACCTTCTTTCCAAGGCTGTCAGTTTCGAGCCCGTTGTCGGAGAGCCACTGTTTCATTTGCTGGACGGAGTTTGGATTATCAAGTGCTGTCATATCTTTCATGGCAGCAGTCAGTTCTGACCGGGAGCGGGAGTCCATTTCGATGGCTTCTTTCACAAGATCCATGTCAAGCCGGACACCTCTGTCGTTGATTTCCTGATCGATGTGGTATTCATCCCAGACCTCCTCCGGCACAGGGAATTTTGCAAGACGATCCTTAATGCCAATCTCGGTCTCTACATCTCTGATATTATATTTTTTGAAGGCCTCCCACTTGTCCGGTGCATGGAAAGGGTGGTTCTTTGTGCGACCGCCGTTTGTTTTCGTCGGAGCACAGGGCACGGAGAAGTATTTGATCAGGTCTTTGCCTTCCGTGAGCTTCTGCTTTTCGAGGCCAAGGACGGCACCGACACCTTCCAGAGAAAGCGGTAGTCCCATTGTTGCCGCCCAGACCATAGAGCAGCGCCAGCTTTCGGGATTTAAGAAGCGTGCACATTCGGTCGAGAGAGGGTGTTTATCATGGAAGGGATCAAGGCTTACTCCAAGATCACGGAGATATCGGGATAAGCAGACCCGTTCAAAATTTGCATTGAAAGCCCATTTGATGACAGTATCATCAGTCAGAGCATCTATAATTTCCTGCGGCAGGCGCTCTCCCTGTGCAAGGTCGATGACCGTCACCTCGGAGCCGTCGGCGCTGTAGCCGAACAGCAGTATCTCAAAATCCGGTGACTCGGCATATTTATATACGCCGCACTTGGATAGGTTCACGTCGCTGTAGGTTTCGATATCAATACTGAGTGTTTGCATAGATTTTCACCTCAATTCAAACAAGCGGCTTAAGATCACTCCTAAGCCGCCTGCCGGTACTGGATTATTTCAGGGATTCCATACGCTTGATATGGTATTCGTCGTCCTGCGCGGCTTTTTTCTCCTCGCGCTTCTCACGCTTGAAGTCATTGATCACCGTCTGGATGGCGACCACTGCCCAAGACAGCACTACGATGCAGAAGCATCCGATCAGGATGTTGCAGAGAAGGGATGAAATCATAACTGTGCTTTCCATTGTTTTGCGCTCCTTTCCTTAGTTGAGAAAATCTTCATCGTCGTCAGTAGCAAAGTCGGACTCAGCGCTTGCCTTGCCGCCGAGAGGCTCGCCGTCGCGGATCTTCTGCAGGTTGTTGAGCCCGCAGGCGATTCCTTTGTTGCCGGAAGAGTTGAAAGCATAAAACGTGATGCTGGCTCTGCCGTACACGCCGCTGTACACTTCGGAGCGGGTGAGAATCGGATTAAGGTCTGCGTCCACGATGCCGGGTGCAGAGGTTGCATTGGCGTTGACGAAGTAGGCGTTCTTGTAGGCCTCGTCGTCCGGACGTTCTGCATCGCCGTCGCGCAGAGGAGTCTTCAAAACAGAGAGCGCCGGTACGGACTTGCCGTTGCCCTTGAGCTTGGCCTCTCCCTCCTTGTAGGCAGCTTCGATAGCAGCCTGAATCTTGGCGATGGTCTTGGTGTCGGACTTCGGGATGATGAGGCTCACGCTGTACTTGGGTGTGCCGCCGTTGATAGACTTCGGCTCCCAGACGTTCGCATAGCTCCAGCGAGTGTTAACACCGGTGATAACCTTCATGGGATTGTTGATTTTTACATTTTTATTCATTGTTGTTTTCCTCCATAAAATCATTTTTGGCTGTATTCATGGCCGGGCGCTTGTCGCTATCCGGCACAAGTGTGGGTTTGCCCTGTGGCTTTTCGATGTAAGCCGTCAGGAGTTCATCAAAGCGGGACTTGCCGAGGAGCTTCTGCATGGCGGTGATGCCGAGCAGCTTTTTCTCATACGGGTCAAAGCCTGCTTTCTCGACCGCGTCAATGACGGCGGCCTCATTGCTGTATCTGCGGTTGCTGCGTCCTTCGACAATCTTGAAACCTGTCCATTCCTTACCGGAGAGAGCCTGCTGCAGAGCGTATTCCTTAATATCGGAAGCCCAGCTAACCAGTTCATCTACCTTGCTGAGAATAACCTCGATCTCGGTATCCGTAAGCAGTGGTGGGAGCTCGAAATCATGCTGCGCGAGCCTCAGATTTGCCTCGGCTCTGGCGCGGCACTCGTTCTTAGCCTTGCAGAAGCCGCACCATTCACCGCACAGGAAGTTCCCGTCACCGGCAAAAGCCAGATCTGCGGTAGGCTTTAGGACTTCATCCGCCCAGCGGTACAAGTCGTCCTTGCTGATTTCGTAGGTGCTGACGTTCTGGCGTCTCGGTTGGTATATGGTCATGGAAACCTGATCGATGTCGTAAATGTCATCGAAAAGCTCTAAAGCGCCGAGGGCATAACACTGCATCTGCGGATTCTCCTCTGCGGAGACCAAGACGCCTAAGCCGTGCTTGTAGTCGATCACTCGGAGCGTACCGTCCGCAATGATGATGCAGTCGGCGGTTCCGAAGCCTTGTTCTACCCAGCGGGAGAAGTCCACACGCTGCTCGATAAGAACTACCGGGTCGGTGCAGGTTTCCTTGGCGGCTTCGACCTGTTCCAGCACATATTCGGCATAGCCGCTGGTGCAGTCCTCCATCTCCTCGGAATACCACTTGAGGCTGTCGGTCGGATCGTCGACAGGCATACCGAGTGCGGTCTTGAGTTTGTACTCGCCAAGCGCATGTGCATCGGTGCCTTCTGCAGCGTAGTCTGATCCTTTGTCCTCATAGGTTTCGCAGAGCCTCGCCGACGGCGGGCAGTGTAGCCACCTGTCGGAGCTGGATGCGGACAGGATCGCGTGTGCTTTAGTTGCCATTGCCGATCACCTCCGCGTCCTTCATCAGGGCTTCGTAGTTTGCCGGATCGATCTCCGAGAGCTTTGCAGCACCGTACTTTTTAAGCAGGGCACGTACTTCTGCGGTATGACCGGTACGGGACTTCTCGGCGAGGACGGCTCTTACGTCCTCCAGCATGAGCTCAGGCTTCGCTTCCTTCTTGGCGGGAACTTTAGTGGCCTGCGTAGAATTGTCGTCTCCGGAAAACTGCTGGTAGAGCCAGTCGGCTGCGGCATTAATAGAAGCAGCAGCGGTGCGGAGCTCTTCGAGGGTCTGTGCCATTTCTGCCATCTTTGACATTTTCTTTTCCTCCTTCCTCTGATTGGCTTGCGGCAAGGAGTGAGAGGTTCCTTGCCAGTCTGGCGGATACGTGGCTGATGGAATTCAGGAGTTTGATCTCCTCGTTCACGTTGCCGCCGGTGTCTGCGTAACTGCGGTACATCATGTTCACCTCGCTTTCTGAAGGCCTGTGTTCTCTTGCCTTCACCTTCCACTGGAGATGAACTGCCGATTTGAGCGGAGGATTTTATAAAAAAATTCCGACCATCATCCCAAGGTGGGACAATGGCCGGAAAGGGTGTGGTTCGTGGTCTTGGTATTACTTATCGCCGGTAATCCTGCGCAGGTCGGTGCGATACTTCTTCATCTGATTCGCGAAGGTCTTCTGCGGGCGACCGAGTTCTCTTGCAATAGCACGGTCGGAGATGCCCTCCGGGTGATCCTTCCAAAGCTGGATGATGGTATCGGCCTCTGGATCAAGCTCACGCAGTCTGGTAAAGAGCTGCTCCAGCAGCATGCGGTCGGCGATGACTTCTTCCATCGGCTTACTGCGGTCAGGAATATAGTCGCCGAGGGTGCCGTTGCCATCAGGGAGTGGCTGATCCAGAGAAGTAATGTCACCTGCCGCGTGGTATTCGCAGCCGATGCAGTCACCGTCGCATTTCCAGATAAAGCGGTAAGGACACATACACCTGCCGTGATCCTGCTCTTTGTGGCGAATACGGTCAGCTTCCTTATAGAAGGAGTCGTGCTGTTCCTTGGTGACCGGCACCTTCTCGCCGGTGCTGCGAACGTAGATAAAGTAAGTCTTCTGATTTTCATTGTTTTGCATGATAAAACCTCCGATTTTCGTGTGGTTCCCGAACCGGAGGTCTCATGAAAAAAGAGCGTGGAAGGCCGACCGGAACGGGAAATAAATCCGTTTCAGTTGCCAACCACGCTCGTAGGTTGGTGTTTATTTACTTGTGACCGCTATGACCGTTCGAGCCACTCTGCATGCCGGGTGAGCGTTCATAGCGGTGAGCCTTTTTATGCCTTACTCAGGGCATTGACCGTTATCTGAGATCCGCTTCGATGGCGTATAAATCGCTGAATACGTCCGGCAGATCACACGGATTCAGGTCTTCGACGCTGTGAGCGCCGTATCGCTGGAATACTCCGTCAACTACAGCTGATCCCAATTGGGAGCTGATCGTAGATGCGGTGTTCTCGATATTGATAATCCAATTCTCGCGTTCGTCTTTAGTCACGTTTTTCATCTCCTTCCTGCTCAGCCTTCCGTTCAGAAGTCAGCTGCGTTATTTGCACCACCCTTGAAAACTGAACTCATCCTTGATCAGGGGATGTATCCAAGGGAATTGGTGAGGAGGAACAATGAAGTGGTTCTTTGTCGGTTTGTGTGAGTTTATAACCAATTACTATTGACAGAGACCGTGTTTCTGTGTATAATTAAATAGTTAAGGTCTCGCATTGTTGGCTTTCCGCTTTCTTTGCCCTGCCTATTATTAGTTTCGCACGGCAAAATGAGACGGCCTGACCGGTAACGTGAGACACATAGGACAAAACATAGGACAAGATTTGAGGGGAGGTATTCGATTGGAATTAAGTGAATACTTCAGCCGGATATTTCCGAGCACGGCATCACAGATGTATTTTCCGAGCCGGAAGAACAACGGGATCTTTGTCTCCTTCTGCTTTATTGAAGCAGGGAGTAATTATTTCTCGCACAAGCAAGGCGATAGATTAAAGTCAGACGATGTACCCTTGGAACGCAAGCTCTATGACGGGTCGAGAAAGATGTCTCCAGACCTGAAGGCTTCTTTTAAGACTTTTAATGAGGATAGCCTGTGCGCATATTTTGAAAAGATCATCGACAAGAATAAGTACGGTGATGTAATGCTTGCTTTTGGAATACCTCCCACGGCAGAAAAAAATCCGCAAGCACTCCGAAGAGCACTTGCGGTTCAGTTCAAAGCCTTTATAGATAGCGACAAGGAAGATGCTGCGGATATTGTGGCAATGACCTATCAGCAGCTTTTGGAGGAACCGGAACAGGAGCCCAGCTCCTTTCACCACATATCGTCTCTGTACCCGGACGACACGGTGTACATCAAGCCGGATCACAAGAGAAGCTATTCCGGTTTCATGTATGAGAAGCTGACGATAACGTGGAAATTCTCTAATCTGGGCACGCAAACATGGCATGGCCGAAAGCTGTATCTTTCCAATCATGATGAGATAAGGCCACGGGTAGAAAGCAACTACATTGAAATACCGGAGACGCCACCGAAAACCGGTGTGGAAATCTCCGCAGTCATTGAGCTCAGGCCATTTGAAGGGCACACGACTTGCCATTGGATCATGGTAGATAGCGATGACAATGACTGTTATCCCGGTAGTCGAATGTTCGATATAGATATAGATGTAAAGTTCAAAAGGAAGAACTCTTAAAGATGGAGGTAATAAAGTGAGCGATCAGCTGCAAGTTGAAAAATGGGTAACATTAAAAGATGTACAGGCATATCTCGGTGTTGGACGAGAGACTATTTTGCAGTGGATTTCAAAACGGAATATGCCTGCGTATAAAGTCGGCAGACTCTGGAAATTCAAACTATCCGAAGTCGATGATTGGATTCGCTCCGGCGGAGCATCCGATGATAACGCACCTGAAAAAGAAGAACAGGATGCCGAGTAAGTCCGGTTTATGGGACATCAGATTTTATAGAATGAAAATATAGAGTGGCAAACTATGCCATGGACAAACGGAGGAAAATTGTAATGGACAATCAGGTTCACAATCAGATAGTGAGTTTTATATGGGGAATCGCAGACGACTGCCTGCGCGACGTGTATGTGCGCGGTAAGTATCGTGACGTCATTCTCCCGATGACGGTAATCCGTCGTCTGGATGCCATGCTGGAAGAAACGAAACCGGCAGTGTTGGCAATGAAGAAACAGCTGGACGCTGCAAAAATCGATAACCAGTGGCCTGCGCTGTGCAATGCGGCGGGACAGGCTTTCTGCAATGCGTCTCCCTTCCTTCTGAAGGACTTGACCAGCCGCTCCAAAGCACAGACTTTGAAGGCAGACTTTAAAGCTTATCTTGACGGCTTCTCTCCAAATGTTCAGGTGATTCTGGATAAATTTAAGTTCCGCAATCAGATCGACACGATGGTGGATGCGGATATTCTTGGTGCGGTCATTGAGAAGTTCACATCGTCTGATATCAACCTGAGCCCGAATCCGATTTATAAAGATGAAGCGAAGACGATCCTCAAACATCCCGGCCTCGATAATCATGGTATGGGTACCATCTTTGAGGAACTGATTCGTAAGTTTAATGAAGAGAACAACGAGGAAGCCGGAGAACACTGGACACCTCGTGATGTTGTCGAACTCATGGCAGACCTTGTGTTCATGCCGATTGCCGACAAGATTAAAGATGCTTCCTATTCCTGCTATGACGGAGCCTGCGGTACGGGAGGTATGCTCACCGTCGCTCAGGACAGACTTCTGACGCTGGCCAAGAGGCGCGGCAAGGAAGTCGCCATCCATCTTTTCGGACAGGAAATCAATCCGGAAACTTATGCGATCTGTACTGCGGATATGTTGCTGAAAGGTGACGGCGAGGAGGCCGAGCACATTATGTACGGTTCCACGCTTTCTGATGATCAGCATGCATCCCGCCAGTTTGATTTCATGCTATCAAATCCGCCTTACGGAAAGAGCTGGAAGACCGATGCCGAGAAGATGGGCGGCAAGAAGGAAATCCTCGATACACGTTTTAACACTTATCTTGAAAACGGCGACACTATGACGATGATCCCGCGCACCAGTGACGGGCAGCTTCTGTTCCTTCTTAATAATGTTGCAAAGATGAAAAAAGACACTGAGCTCGGCAGCCGTATTGCGGAGGTACATAATGGCTCGTCAATTTTTACAGGCGATGCTGGAAGTGGTGAGAGCAATGCACGTCGCTATCTGATTGAAAACGATCTGGTAGAGGCCATAATCGCTGTGCCTGAGAATATGTTCTACAACACGGGCATAGGTACATTCATTTGGATTCTTTCAAACAAGAAGGAAGAGCGTCGCAAGGGTAAGATCCAGCTGATTGACGCCACGGCAATGAAATCACCGCTTCGCAAGAACATGGGTAAAAAGAACTGCGAGTTTACACCTGAAATCCGTAAAGAGATCGTTCGCCTTTTCCTTGAAATGGAAGAGAATGATGTCAGTATGATCTTTGACAATGATGAGTTTGCTTATTGGACAATCACAGTTGAGAGACCGCTTCGATTGCGCGTATATCCTGAAAGAGAGATTCCGGCTGATACATTTAAAAAGGCTGATGAACTCGCGACGGTCAAAAAGGCAATTGCATCTGTTCCGGCAGGCACTCCGCTTGATGACTGGACAGCCTTTGCCGCTGCAACAAAACTGAAGAAGGGACAACTAAATAAGATCCGCCCGCTTATCACAGAGAAAGATCCGACAGCTCAACCTATTGAAGGTGAAGCAGATGCCGATCTGCGCGATACGGAAAACGTGCCATTCACATATGAAGGTGGAATCGATGCATTCATGAAGAATGAAGTGTTGACATATGCACCAGATGCCTTCGTAGACGAAAAGAAAACCATCGAGGGATATGAGATTAGCTTTACTAAGTATTTTTATAAGCCGGTAGAACTGCGTGAAATGAGTGATATTTTGGAGAGCTTATCTGCTCTTGAGAAAGACGCTGATGGCGTTCTGGCAGAGATAATGGGAGGGCAAATGTGATGCAAGAATATGCTGATTACACTTCCGTTCCAACTGCTTGGCTGACAGAATTGCCTTCACATTGGGACTGCAAAAAAATAGGTTCTCTATTTTCGGAAAGAAAAACAAAAGTATCAGACAAAGATTTTCAACCTTTATCGGTAGCAAAAATAGGTGTTGTTCCACAGCTCGAAACAGCGGTTAAGACAGACGCCGGAGATAATCGAAAGCTGGTACGTGCAGGAGATTTTGTAATTAACAGTCGCTCTGACCGAAAAGGTTCATGTGGCGTGTCTGAATTAGACGGATCAGTTTCGCTTATAAATATTGTTCTGACACCAAGAAGCCAGTGGAATGCGAAATATGTTCATTACTTAATGAGAAGCCAGCCTTTTTCCGAAGAATATTATAGGTACGGTCGAGGAATAGTATCGGATCTTTGGACAACGCGGTTTAGCGAGATGAAAAACATTCTTTTGCCAATCCCGTCTCGTTCTGAACAAGACCAAATTGTCCGCTTCCTTGATTGGAAAGTTTCGATGATTAATCGCCTAATCAATACAAAGCGGAAAGAAATAAAAGCTGTCGATGCAATGAAACGCTCGATGGTTAGTAGTGCGGTTACCCGTGGACTTAATCCGGGAACACCAATGAAATTCAGTGGTGTTAAGTGGTTGGGAGACATTCCTGAACACTGGGAAACAATTAAACTTAGGCAGCTTCTTCATCCGGTGAGTATAAAGAACCATCCTGAATTGCCGTTGCTGTCCGTTGTGCGTGAACAGGGTGTCATTGTTCGTGACGTTACAGACAAAGAGGCGAATCATAACTATATTCCGGAAGACCTCAGTGGCTACAAGATGGTGAAAAAAGGTCAGTTTGCTATGAATAAAATGAAGGCATGGCAAGGCTCTTATGGAATTTCAGATTACACAGGCATTGTAAGCCCGGCCTATTTCATCTTTGATGTTTCATTTGACAACTTGGAGTATTTTCATTATGCCATCAGGAGCAAGGTCTATGTAAATTTCTTCGCGCAGGCATCAGATGGTATTCGAGTCGGGCAGTGGGATCTGCAAATGGATAAGATGAAGGAAATCCCTTTCATCGTTCCTCCTGCAGACGAACAGGTAGCCATCGTCGAATACATCAAACAAACATTACCTCGGTATGATGTTGCCATTGAAAAACTCACTGCTGAGGTAGAAACACTTGAAGAATACAAAGCAAAACTAATCGCCGATGTTGTCACCGGTAAGATAGATGTTCGTGATATAGAAATACCGGATTATGAGTTCGTGGATGAGGATGCTGATTCCGATTCGGATAGCGAGGAAGACGTAGAGGAAACCGAAGAACAGGAGGATTGACAATGGCTTTTACCAACACAAAGGAAAGCGGCCTTGAATCCTTAATCGTGAAGTGGCTGGTTGAGCAGAACGGGTACGAAGAAGGAACAAACGCTGACTATAACAAAGAATATGCTGTCGACGAGACGCGCCTGTTCCGGTTCCTGCAGGATACGCAGCCAAAGGAAATGGACAAGCTGGGTGTGTTCACTTCTGATACAAAGAAGCGGCAGTTTCTGAACCGCCTGTCCGGAGAGATCGCTAAACGAGGCATCATTGATGTACTGCGCAATGGTGTGAAGGTTTATCCGGCAGATCTCATCATGTTCTATCTGACGCCGACTGAAAATAACGAGCAGGCCAGAATCATGTATGAGAAGAACATCTTCAGTGCGACACGGCAACTGCGCTATTCACAGGATGCCGGGAAGCTGGCTCTGGATGTCTGCTTGTTTATCAATGGCCTCCCGGTTATCACAATGGAACTGAAGAACCAGCTGACAAAGCAGAATACCGAAAATGCTGTGCGCCAGTATAAGGAAGATAGGGATTTTCATGATCTGCTGTTCTCCTTTAAGCGCTGCATGGTTCATTTTGCTGTGGATGATGCTACGATTCAGTTCTGTACAAAGCTCGCTGGGAAGGATAGCTGGTTCCTGCCGTTCAATAAAGGCTACAACGATGGCGCAGGAAATCCGCCGAATCCAGACGGCCTTATGACAGACTACCTTTGGAAGGACATCCTTACCAAGAGAAAACTGTCTCGCATTATAGAAAACTACGCGCAGGTCATCGAAGAGGTGGACGAGGATACCAAGAAGAAGTCCATCAAACAGATCTGGCCTCGTTACCATCAGCTCGACTGTGTGGAGAAGCTACTGGCCGATGTGCAGGAGAACGGTGTCGGCAAACGTTATCTGATCCAGCATAGCGCCGGAAGCGGTAAATCAAACTCCATTGCATGGTTGGCACATCAGCTAATAGGACTTGAAAAAGACGGACATCCGATGATTGATTCCGTCCTTGTGGTTACTGACCGCCGTATTCTGGATAAACAGATCCGCAATACGATCAAGCAGTTCATGCAGGTCAAAAACACCGTAACATGGGCAGAACATTCCGGTGATTTGCGCAAGGCCATACAGGATGGCAAGCGCATCATTATATCTACAATAGAAAAGTTCCCGTACATCATATCTGAGATCGGGCAGGAACATAAGAACAACAAGTTCGCCATCATCATCGACGAGGCGCATTCCGGCCAGAGTGGACGAAACTCCGCGAATATGAATCTGGCGCTTTCCGGCCTTGCCACAGATGATGATGCGGACAACGAGGATAAGATCAATGCCATGATGGAGGGGCGCAAGCTCGTCTCCTCTGCCAGCTACTTTGCTTTCACAGCTACTCCGAAGAACAAGACCGAGGAGATGTTCGGTGTTGCTTATGAGGAGGACGGTGAAATTAAGCATCGCCCGTTCCATGTCTATACGATGAAGCAGGCCATTCAGGAGGGCTTCATTCTTGATGTGCTTCGGAACTATACAACCATCGACAGCTGGTACAAGATCATGAAAACTGTCGAGGACGATCCAATGTTTGACAAGAAGCGTGCGCAGAAGAAGCTGCGTGCCTTTGTCGAGGGTAATCCGGACGTTATCGCTAAAAAGGCAGCTATGATGGTGGAGCATTTCCATGAGCAGGTAGTCGCTAAGAAGAAGATCGGCGGCAAAGCGCGTGCAATGGTGGTTACCGCCAGCATTCCGAGATGTATCGAATACTACTACGCTATTAACAAGTGCCTCGCAGACAGGCATAGTCCTTATAAGACAATCGTGGCCTTTTCCGGCGAACATAAATATAACGGTCAGGAACCGGCATTGACGTCGGCTGCCATGAATGGATTCCCGGATGCCAAGATTCCGAAGGAGTTCAAAAAAGATCCGTATAGGATACTTATCGTTGCTGACATGTTCCAGACCGGCTTCGACGAGCCGCTGCTGCAGACAATGTATGTGGACAAGCCACTCTATGATATTGCTGCGGTACAGACACTTTCCCGCTTGAACAGAGCATATCCCGGCAAGGATGAAGTATATGTTTTGGACTTTGCCAACAAGACCTCTGTGATTGAGGAGGCGTTCTCGAAGTTCTACAGAACAACGATTCTTTCCGGGGAAACCGATCCCAACAAGCTGTACGATTTGATCACCATTATGGAGGAGTATCAGGTCTACGATGACAGCGATGTTGAAAAGCTGGTAGACCTATTCCTGAGTGGAGCGGAGCGTGATCGCCTCGATCCGATTCTGGATGCTTGCACAGCTGTATATAAACAGCTCGAACTTGACGATCAGATTAAGTTTAAGAGCGCTGCTAAATCGTTCGTGCGAACATATGGCTTCCTTGGTGCAATTCTTCCTTATGGAAATGTTGACTGGGAGAAGCTGTCGATTTTCCTGAACTTGCTGATACCGAAACTTCCGTCGCCTCGTGACGATGATCTTTCGGAAGGTATCCTTCAGACGATAGACCTGAGCAGCTACAGGAATGAAGCGCAAGAGGCCATTGCTATTAAGCTGGAGGATGCTGATGCAGAAATTGCGCCGGTACCTGCAGGCAAGGTAGGCCATATCGTTGAGCCGGAAATGGATCTGCTTTCCAAGATCATCATGGACTTCAACGACATGTTTGGAAATATAAACTGGAACGATGCAGATAATGTGCAGCGTCAGATTCTGGCCATCCCGGAGATGGTGTCAAAGGATAAGAAATATCAGAATGCCATGAAGAACTCTGATGCGCAGGAGGCGCGTACCGAAAGCGAGCGTGCTCTGCAGGCGGTTATCTTCTCTATCATGGCGGACAACATGGAGCTCTTCAAGCAGTTTCAAGACAATCCGTCGTTCAAGAAATGGCTTTCTGATTTGGTGTTTAACCTTACCTACAATCCGGAGGGCAAGGAGTACGTGATGCCGGGTGCGGAGCGGAAGTCTGTTACTTACGATTTTAATCCGCAGCAGGATTTGATGATGGTAGCTGAAGATCCGGCACCCTATGGTGAAAAGAAAGATGACGACTAATTACAGGGAGGTGTATGGGCATTGGAACTCACAAAAACTGTAAAGGATAAAACTTTTGATGATTACTTTACAGAGGTCGATCACAGCGAAAGCATCAGTGAAGATCGACCGGGTTCAATGCGCCTTTTTTACCTCAATGTCAGAAGCGGCAAAATCAAGATAGCTGATCTTGAGAAATTCACAATGCTGAACATTGGCCGCTATGTATTTTCGCGGGCAAAGCAGGAACAGTATGAAAAGGCCGGAAATCTTGATGCAGTCATGCAGCAGGCTCTTCGTATTATGCGTAAACGAGGTGCAGCTGATGCCAAGGGCACTGGAAATGAGCTCGGCGAGATTATGATTTATGCTTTCCTTGAGGAGAAGTTAAAAGCATATAAGCTACTCAGCAAAATCGAGCTAAGTACGGATGCCGCGCAATATTTGAGTGAGGCTGATGGTATCCATTTCCTGTGTTCTGATGGTACCAGCGGATCGTATAACCAGATGGTATTCGGTGCTTCAAATATCGTCGGAGAGATTAAGGATGCCATAGATCAGGCTTTTGAGATCATCAAGAAGATCAGTGCCCATGAGGATGACGAGGTTTATATGATTGAAAAGACCGTCCTCGACCGTTTTTATGATGAAGATGATCTGGCAGTCTTGAAAGAGTATGTTGTACCAGAGGAAGGAAAGAAGGCCAAGTACGCAATATCTTATGGCGTATTCTTGGGATACAATTTCGGCATTCTTCCTTCAGGCCGTAGCGATGATGAATTGCTGGATATTATGCAGGAGAAGCTGGAACAGGACGCACAGCAACACGCTGCATACATCTCGCAGAAAATAAAGGACTGCGGGCTGGAAAACCATGCGTTCTATTTTTACCTGCTTCCGCTGAATGATGCGGAGGCTGAAAAGAAAACGATAATGCAGCACGTATTGGATGGAGATGTTGACCTATGAGCGGTGAAAAGAGAACACTCGGTGCCGCCATATTTGCCGACATCGAAGATAACGAATACTTGAATAAGATTCATGAGAAGGTGCTGTATAACTATGCCCTGCGACTGCTTCAACTTACCAAGAAGGAACCACTGCCTTTCGACCAGAAGGAGAAGCGTGATGCGTTGCGTTTCGCTGATCTGCTATCGAAGTCCAATGATCCTGAAAAGGCAAATGCTCATAAAATCTGGGCGCAGGAAATTGTAATCCTCTTGAATGAGCTTTACCCGGAGGACACGCTGATTAAGCTTTATGCCGGAGATGTCTTTTCAAGCATAGGAAACCACAAAGGTATAGAACACATTAATTCCGAATATCAGGACATTACTGCGCTGGAGAGGTTCTTCTCTGAATTTAGGAATGACTATCTTACGATTCCCGCCGAACCGGATGAGAAGTTTTTTGCTGCTCAGAAAACAGCCTATGATCATTTGACCGATGATTGTTTCAGCTATTCTGCTCCAACTTCTATGGGAAAGTCCTTCATCATGCGGATGTTTATCAAGAATGAGGTCATCCACGGCGCACAGAAAAACTATGCTCTGATTGTGCCGACAAAGGCACTCATAAACGAAGTCCGTGGCAAAGTTATTGATGACCTTGGTGAAAACGGAAACCTTGAGAAAATCAATTACCTCGACCGCTGCAATTATCGTGTGGTAACTGCGGCCAGTGATATTGCATTGGAGGAGGAGCACAATTATATCTTCGTTCTTACACCGGAACGTTTGCTGTATCTGTTGATCAGTCAGCCGAAGGTACAGATAGACTACCTGTTTATCGATGAGGCACATAAATTGTCCGGCAAGAACAGCCGTGCTCCGTTTTACTACAAGGTTGTGGATATGCTTTTGAAACGAGAGCCTAAGCCACACTTTATCTTTGCCTCTCCGAACATTCCGAATCCGCAGGTTTATCTCCGGATGATGACAGATATAGAGGCTGGTGATGATAGCAAACTGGCAATTACATACTCACCAGTCGTTCAGGTAAAGTTCCTTGTAGATCTGAAGAATCACGAAATTCAGGTTTATAACGAGCATAACGGAAAACGTATTCACGTTGCGAATATACGCGACCGTGGCGGCAGAAATGCTAACCTTACAGATATTCTGCTGAAATTTGAAAAAATGAATAAAGGCCTGCCGGAAGATATGCGAAAGCAGACAATCGTCTACTTCAACGGCAGAAATAAGGCAATCGATGCTGCTCGGAGATTTTCTGACGCACTTGGGTATGACGGCATTAAGAATGATCCTTTGCTGGAAACGCTGTCTAAGGACATCCGTCAGGAAGTTCATGGGGACTATTTCCTTGCCGATATGATTCGCAAGGGCATCGCTTACCATATAGGCTATCTTCCTGCTTCGATTCGGGCAAGGATAGAAACGCTGTTTCAGGAAGGGCATATAACGATTATGTTCTGCACCAGCACTTTGCTGGAGGGCGTTAATTTGCCTGCAGACAATCTTTTCATTACAGACAATAAGATATTCCGCAGTGAGATGGAGCCGGTCGATTTCAGAAACCTGATAGGCCGTGTCGGCAGAATCAGTTTCAATCTTTTCGGGAATGTATATTTTGTTACCGATGAAGAAGAAACAGTAAAGGCCGATGACTATGTCAGGATGCTGCAGGAGAAGGTGCCGGAACAGGTGCTTTCCATCGCTACGAATCCGAAGGTTCTCAAGAAGGTTGAGAAGAAGTATGTAGCTGACATTCTTAAAAGTGGTAGCTCTGTAATCCCACAGCGTGTTAATGAGAATGGCGATCCTCTTCAGTCAGAAGAGTCCTATATCATGATGCGTAAGTTTGGCCTTATTCTGCTCAGAGATATTGTTGAAGATAAGGATACGCTTGTGCGTCGAGAGTTCAAGCCATTCCTGACAGACGAGGATGAAAAGAAAATCCGCGATAAATTCAAGAATACAGAGACAATCCCGGACGACGACATAAACACATCTGTTGACCAGACAAAACGTCTCATTATGGCTATAAAAAATAATGATCTGCGTTATCCGGATGTGAAGGATGGATATTTCAGACACGACGTGGTTTTGGAGTTTTTGAAGAAACTGAGCAATGTTTTCCAGTGGAAAATATATGAATCAAGCACACTTGGCAAGGATAGTCTTCTGAGCTGGTACGCGGTTATCCTCTGTGAATGGATGGAAGGAAACGGCCTGAACTACATCATGCGGGCAGCCTTGAAGCACCATCGTGAGAAACCGGATGACTTCTGGATCAACAGATATACCAAGGGCGTGTATGACGATACCTCATTAATCCATCGCAATATTGTTTTTGCTGATACGTTGGAAGTGATCGAAAATGTCATCTTGTTTAGCATATCGAACTACTTCCTGCGATTTTCAAATGAGTTCCGGCGCATAAAGGGCGATGATGAGCTGGACGCCAATAACTGGTATGAATACGTGGAATATGGCACCACAAATCCGCTGACGATCCTTTTGCAGAGAAATGGATTCTCTCGTGAGTCTGCGCGATTTATCAAGGAAAATCCGGAGTATGTCGTGAAGGACGGCAGCACCGGGAAGTTAAAACTGAAGGCCTCGTTATCAAAGTGTGGTCGAACCAGCGTGGAGAACGAAGTCGAATATATCCGGCAGAATGTTCCGGGAATCTTTGTGGGCGAGGAGGACTAAGACACATGGGAAAAGAATTATTTGATAACATTCCGAGCAAGGTCGGCGATCTGCTCAGTGATGTAAAGAACGGCAAGGTTGGCCTTCCGGATCTTCAGAGACCATTTGTTTGGAAGGATAGCAAGGCACGAGATTTGTTGGATTCAATGCTGAAAGGATATCCGATAGGATACATCATGCTTTGGCAGTCGCCTGATGGGTATGAAACCGTAAACCATATCGGTACCAATGACAAGACATACATCCAGCCGGATTATCTTGTGATCGATGGACAGCAGCGTTTGACAGCTCTTTTAGCTGCTATATCCGGGATTAAGGTTAAGGACAAGAACTATTCTGAGCGGCAGATTCGTATTGCCTTCAATCCTCTTACTCGCGAGTTTGCAGTTTGGACAGAAGCCTATGAGCGCAATCCAGAATGGATCAGTGGAATCAGTGCCGTGTTTGAAGCAGATGCAAACCACGACGTTCCGAAGTTTCGGAGACAATTCATCAAGGACTGTAATGCCGGAAGAGAGAAAAACGGGAAAGACCTCCTGACTGATGAAGAAGAGGAAGCAATCGAAACAAATCTGAATGACCTGCTCAATCTTTCCATATATACATTACCGACGCTCCGCATTAATGCAAAGGCGACTGAGGAGGATGTGGCAGAGGTCTTTGTGCGTGTTAACTCAGGTGGACAGAAACTGACGGAGAAGAACTTCATAGAAACGCTTCTCGCAGTTTATGATAACGATGTACATGACAAGATTGATAAGTTCTGCGCCGAGTCGCGTATACCGAAAGATGGCACATCCTACAACTTTATACTGAAGGCAGACCCATCCCATCTGATACGTATGGCGGTTGCAGTAGGCTTCCGTCGTGCGCGACTTCGTTATGCATACATGCTCATGAGAGGTAAAAACCTCGAAACTGGTGTTGTAACAAAAGAAGAGATGGACGCAAATCTCACTAAGTTTAAGAACGCACTGGATGAGGTTACAAACCTGAATAACTGGCATGCATTCATGGGGTTGTTTGCTGATGCTGGATATGTGAACGGTAGCATTGTTGCATCTACAAACGCAGTTGTGTTCTGCTATGTCCTTTATCTAATAGGAAAATACGATTATAAGGTTCAGCCGATTGCGCTTCAGAAGGTCATCAAAAAGTGGATATTCATGTCAACAATAACTTACTTCTATACCGGTTCCACAGAGTCTGAGGTTGAAAAACAGTTTGCTGATTTGAGAAATGTACATACGGCTGATGAGTTCGTTTCTTATCTGGACGGAGTGATTTCCACAAGATTTTCCGATGATTATTTCAACCTTACACTTCCTTCCGACCTCATGAGTGCAGCGGCAACATCACCTGCATGGTTCGGGTACATTGCTGCTCTTAATGTTTTAGGAACTCCTATGCTGTTTAGCACTACTACACTCGCAGCAAAACTCCTGCCGGGAGCCAGCGGAGATAAGAAAGCAATCGATAAGCACCATATATTCCCGAAGAATTACCTGACCGGAATCGGATATACAAGTGACCGTGACCGAAACCAGATAGCGAACTTCACATATCTGGATTACAACACAAACATCGACATTTCTGATGATCCGCCAGCTGAGTATGTTGACAGATATCGTCAGAAACTTGGTGAGGAAGGGTACAAAAAGACCTGTGCTGATAATGCACTGCCTGTTGATTTTGAGAAGATGTCGTACCCGGATTTCCTTGAGCAGCGTAGAAAGCTTATGGCCGGTATTGTGAAGAAAGCCTATCAGAAACTCTGCGAGTGATCAGTAACATAAAGGAGTTAGTGTATGATTTCAGAAGAATTAAAAGCTATCATTGATAAGCTGAATGAACAAGGCAAAATGATTTTTCTTGAAGGAGCAACTGAAGAACAGATTACTCAGTTCGAGAAAGACCATGAAATTGAATTCCCTGAAAAGTATAAAGAATGGTTGCAGTATTCCGATGGTGGCGAGTTGTTTCTTCCCGCTGGAGTGCAGTTTTATGGTGTAGCGCATAAGCCAATAATCGATGTAGATGAAAATGATAGGCCTGATGAAAAATATATTGTTATTGGTGCTTTAGCTTCAGGAGATCCAGTATTATGTGAGAAGTCAGGCGAGAAAATTTCAATATATGATCACGAAACTGGAAGTGTCGATGATGAGTTGATCTATGATGATTTTTATGCTTTCTTGAATGACCTTTATGACTTGCTTGGTATAGGAGAGTGAGCCTATGTCAAAAACGAGTATAAAGGAAAGAAACAAGGCAATAAGGCTTGCTTGGGAAAGAGAGCAAAAATTAGTCGCTGAAGGCAAAGGAACACGGGACTGGTCGCAGGAACAGCAAAAGGACATCCTTGATCCCAATATAGGAAAAGCCAAGGACGACAATGGACGCTCCTATGAAGGTCAGCACATGAAGAGTGCTGCTGAGTATCCGGAATACCAAGGTGATCCGGATAACATACAGTTTCTTACAAGGGATGAACATCTGGCGGCTCATAAAGGTAGTTGGCAAAATTCGACAAATTGGTACTATAATCCGGATACTAAAGAGTTCATTGATTTTGGAGAGAATAAACCTATTCCTTGCGAAGCTATTTATCTTAGTGAGCCGGTGCGCAGTCCTGTTATTGACAGTCAAAATAAAGGTGACGATTTAAAAAAACAGTCCAAAGCGGAGGCAGAGTCTACAGAGAGCGTGAAGCCTTCACGGCGGGAGGATACAGGGCATCACTCAGAAACCAAATCCCAAAGCAAAACTACGGTACCTCCACCAGAAGTATACGAAAGCTTTGGAGATAAGGTTCTCCGCGCAGTTGATGCTGTTAAAGGATTTAGTGAAAGGCATCCTATTTTGACTGGAATAGTGAAATGGGGCGGGATTGCTGCGGCAGCAATCACAACAGCGGCTGTAGCGAACAACAGCTCAGGTGGAGGCGGATCTTCTGGAGATAGCGGATCTGATACTTCATCTTCAGATTTGTTTGATGATTACAGCGGACAAGCAGATGATAGTGATGATTACAGTGATTCATCTGGTTCAAGAGATTATCCGGATGAACGTTCATCACCACGGGAACATGATGTGTCTGGATACGATCGTCAACAGAATGGAAAGACTGTGCATGTAAATCCATATAAACGTGGTGGAAGACACGATGATGATTAGAGTTGAGGCGATGGGATTTCAGACCTGTTCCCTCAGAGCGAAGTCTTGAAGCGGTCGGCAAATCTGTGCGTTTGCATATTATAGGTATGAGCAAGGTCTTTGACCTGTTTCCGAGAACGTACAAGGGTAAAAATCGGTGTGCTTTAAGGGAAAAACACGCTTTGATAAATTCCCGCGAACGACCGCTAAAATCTGACATCAATCTGGAGCAATCGAGCCACGTGGAGACGGTAGTATTGATGTCTCGCGTATTAAATGAGCGGTGCTGAAATAGTGTATCGGTGACGGCGACCGCTTGAGGACGCAAAGTCATCCGATACGCTATTTCAATAGCGCGAACGCGCGGATGAGCATGGAGCGAAGCGGAATGCGAATCGGCACCGCTCATGAAAAATAAGACGAGGCCGGAACCTGCTGAAATAGTGTATCGGTGACGGCGGCCGCTTGAGGACGCAAAGTCATCCGATACGCTATTTCAATAGCGCGAACGCGCGGATGAGCATGGAGCGAAGCGGAATGCGAATCGGCACCGCTCATGAAAAATAAGATGAGGCCGTAACGGCAATATCATTCCTGCCCGGAATTATTCAGCAGACACTATTTATGATTCATTAACCAGCTTCCCTGTCATATGCTCAGGAATGAGTTCAAGGCACTGTACTCTCGGCAGAGCATTTTTCAATTCCTTTTGTAAATACTCTTCATCATCCGTGAACTTTTTTGTGAGATTAGTACAGATTTTTATTGCAGTATCCTCATCCTCAACAAGCTTGATTCTGCCAAATACAATTACGCTGTTAATATTTAAAGCCCAATCGTCGTCTTTCCGATAGCCTTCATCCCATGTACAGAAGCTTACTTTATCACAAGCCTTAATTGCATCAATCTTGTGACCTTCCTTAGCCCCATGAAAATAGATTTTCCCATCCTCTTCACAATACCACTGGTTAATGGGCAAACCATACGGATAACCATCCTCACCAATAAGGGATAGTACACCGCGCTTTGCATTTTTCAGCACCTCAATGCACTGTTCATCTGTAATCTGTTGCTTAAATCTTCTCATCTTTCTAAACATAGTTCACCTTAATCCTTTGTTAATATTTTTAATCCGACAATTCCAACTACAATTAAAATAACACATATAACCTGTGGAACTGACAATTTTTCATTAAAAAGAAAAATCCCAAGCAGCGTAGTCCCCACGATTCCCATGCCTGTCCACATAGCATAAGCTGTTCCCAAAGGAAGCTGCCTAAGTGCGATCGACAAAAACACAGCACTGGCTATATACCCCACACAGGTAATAATTGATGGGATCAGCACAGTAAATCCGTTAGACATTTTCATTGTTACCGCCCATGTTATTTCAAGAGCTCCTGCAATTAACAGATAGATCCATTTCATTAGAGAACCTCCATATAATAAAATACGCCATTCCCCTACCTGCTAAGACCTAACGGTAAAGGAATGACGTTAATCCCACTACCCGGTAGCAATGGGCGCCTTCTATAATCAACTGTCCTGATATTACTTAATAATATCGGATAATATCGGTTCTGTCAATCTGCAGCTCTACCATGCCAGTGCTTTACATTGGCACCTTTTTTTCAGCTTCGATAAGATTATAAGGTGTCTGAAAGCCCTCAGATAGTAAGTTATAATTAAAAATGTCCGCATCCCCAGGGGAAGAGTTTTATTCATCCCCGAACGAGATGGGGGTAAGCATTAAAATTCGTATCCGACAGATTAAAATGGCAGTTTGAACGGATTTTCAACCAGAATCCCGATCTGTGGACACAAAGGATTTGTTGCAGATAAAGTGACGGATGATGACAACTATATGCTTACTATGGCGGCTGTTGTTTTGGCTGATAATGAGCCGGAGGATAACGAGTTTCTTGATTTTTCTTTTGGAATGTAAGAATCCCAGAAAAAGAGATTGATAATTTCTGGAAAACTGCATATAATTAAATTGTAAGGAAAGTAAGGAATGTATTACCGATTGAAGGAGGTTTTTATATGGAATTAGCAAAAGTAACATCAAAAGGACAGGTAACGATACCTATTGAAATTCGTAAAAAGCTTGGAATTAAGAATGGTGACAAGGTTTTATTTATGGAGGATTCCGGAAGAATTTATATGATGAATTCATCTATGGATGCACTGCGTGAAGCACAGAGAGCATTTGCCGGAGAGGCAGAAAAAGCCGGTCTAAAAAATGATGATGATGTAATGGCAATGATAAAAGAGCTCAGAGAAGAAAGTGTGGTGAAGTAGATGAGGATTATATTAGAGCATAGGTGAAGCAGAAACATGGAATCATAGAGCGTGAAAACTATAATAAGCCTAAATTAGAGAACAGTAGACAACCGGGATTTCCGGAGGAAAAGGTTAAGGCTATTGAGGAAGCTTTGAAACACTTTAAGATGAAATAGAAGATGATACAGTGTGATTGACACAACAACAGATGTCAGAGTTATTTCAAACTTCGCGAACAAATATAGTAGGACATATTAAGCATATTTATGAGGAGGGTGAATTAGACGAAATTTCAACCTGTCGGAATTTCCGACAGGTTTGAAAAGAAGGAAATTGTGAGGTGACAAGGCAGATTCCTTAATATAATCTTGATATGATAATATCTCTTGGATACCGTATCAAATCAGTGATTGCAACAAGATTCAGGCAGTGGGCAACAAAGCGGATAAAAGAATATATGATTAAGGGATTTACGATAGATGACGAGCGTTTGAAAGGAAATAGAGAAAGTGAAAGGACGCTGCCGATTGGCTGTGTCCTTTCTTTGGAACAAAACAGATTCTCTTTGCGAACAATGTCTAAATCTGGAAATTGCTGATATTTTGTGCGAGCATATCGGCGGTATTCCGAAGGTTTTCCGTAGAATTTTCGATATTGCGGAAACTGTCTGCCATCTCTGACATAGCCGTATTGGTCTGGCTTGTGCCATCCGCATTCTGCTGGGCGATGTCGGACAGCGTTTCGATAATGGCGATGATCTCGTTTCGCGCCTTCTCAAGTTCCGTTGTCTTTTGCTCAATGCTTCGAATGCGCTCCACAGAAGCATCGAGTTCGGTGATCACACCGCTTACGGCAGAGGAAGTGTTTTCAATATACTGATTCTGCTGGTCGATAACGGTACGTGTGCGTTCCATGGTTTCAACCACTTTCTCGGAATTGGCAATCAGTGTATTGACAATTTCCGCAATATTGCCACTGGCGGTATCCGATTGTTCCGCAAGCTTCTGGATTTCTGTCGCGACAACGGCAAACCCACGTCCGGCTTCACCGGCGCGGGCGGCTTCGATACTGGCATTTAATGATAACAGATTCGTTTGTGCCGCAATCTCTGAGATAAATTGGGTCGCGGACTGAATATTCTGTGCAGAAGTGTTTGTCTGGTTGGTCTGGTCAGCGATAACAGAGATTGCATTTTTTACTTCTTCACTGATCTGTTTTAATTCTTTAATTGTGACAGATGCTTTGTCGCTGGCTTCTTTCATGGTGTCGGCACTCTCGTTTAACTCATCTGCGGCAAGTCCCGTTTCGGTAATCAGATTTCCCATGATCTGCACATTGGCAGAGGCGTTCTGTGCATCCGTTGCCTGCTGGGTTGCACCGTCTGTAATGTTGGCCACCGTTGTCTGCATTGTATGGATGCCGGTATAGGTTTCATGGGAGGTCTGCTCAAGCATGTCGGACGAATCCACAAGCAGAGAAGTACTTTCCTTGATGCCGCCGATAATTTTTAAAAGTTCCGTCTGCAGATTTTCAACTGCGCGGGAGAGATCACCGATTTCATCGGATCGCTTCAAAGCCTTGCGGTCGATGGCTGCATGCAGATTACCGGAAGATACTTCCTGAACACTCTGAATGCTTCGGCGAAGTGCGCGCGTAATAGAGGTTGTGCACTTCTGTACGATAATAATGCAGACGACCATGGCTACAATCACGATTGCAATGATTGTGTTGAGAATCCGCATAATACTGTCGTGCGTCGGCTTCTTCCTGGCACCGGCAAATATCATGCCGATCGGTGCCGAAGCATCGTCTTTCTGGTAGACCGGTGTGTAGTATCCGTAGTAGATGGTTCCATTGATGGATACGTTGGAACTGAAGAAATCTTCACCGTTTTTCAGTACGATTTCTGTGATTTTTTTCCCGGCAGGGCTTCCAAGAATACGCTTTCCATCGGAGTCCAAGGCGGAGGTCATGATTCGTTTGTCTCCGTAAAAGAAGGTGACGTCCATTCCGGATTTTGCTTTAATTGTATCGACAAGATTTTCAGACTGCGAGATGTTGTAGCTTCCCTTCCAGATGTCACCGTTGGTTGACTCTAAGTAGGAGCCGGCATTCTGATCATAGGCGGCTAAGGTTGCAACCGCAGTACCTTTCAGTGAGTTCTCTACCTGCCCGAGGATCGCATTCTGTACAAGTGTTGCTGCCAGTGTGATAATGATCCCGCCGAGAAGAAGTAAGGGAATGAGGGAACAAAACAGGATTTTTTTTCGTATGGTTAATTTCATATGCGCCTCCTCTACTCAACGACAACAACGTTGCGGTAATACCAGTTGATTCCACCGGTAATCGTAGCGTCATCGAGTGTCGAGCCTTCTGAACCGATTGTATCTCCGGTGTTGGTTTCCAGAACACCATCAAAGACATTGTTTTCTCCGCTTAAGATTGCAGCAGTGGCTTCGTCAACCTTTTCCTGCGTACCTTCAGCGGCAAAACCGGCAAGGTTTGTGATTCCGACAAGTCCTTCTGCCATACCGCCGTAATAGTTGCTTCCATCCCAGGTTCCGTTCATAACGCTTTTGACTGCGGAAGTATAGTATGCGCTCCAATTCCAGATAACGCTGGTAAGGCAGGAGTCAGGGGTCTCTTTACTCATATCTGAGTTATAGCCGATACCATATACACCGCGATCCTGTGCGAGTGTCTGTGGATAAGGGGTATCACAGTGTTGTGCCATCACATCACATCCCATATCAAGAAGCTGCTCGGAAGCCGCTTTTTCCTTATCCGGATCGTACCAGCTGTTCGTGACAGCAACATAGATTCTGGCATCCGGATTGACCGATTCCACACCAATGGCAAAAGCATCGATGCCTCCGGTTACTTCGGAGTTGGAAGAATCCTGAGCTGCGACATAGCCGATCTTATTACTTTTGGTATTCATTCCGGCAATAATACCACTAAGGTAACGCGCCTGATAGATGCGGCCAAAATAGTTGTTAAAATTCTTTCCATTGGACAGATTGCCGGTTCCATGGGAAAAATATATGTCCGGATATTGTTCCGCCATCTCGGAGGTTGCTTCCATGTATCCCCAGCTCGTGGTAAAGATGATCTTGCATCCGTCGTCGATACATTCCTTTATGGCTTTTTCTGTTGCGGCAGCGTCGCCGTCATCTACGATCTTGCGTTCAATCTGGTCGGAATGCAGACCAAGATTTTCCTGCATCCCCTGAATTCCGAGATCGTGGGTATAGGAATAGCCACTTCCCTCGGATGGATCCGAGATATAGAGAACTCCTACTTTCATATCGTCTTTGGAAATCTTGGTCTGTTTGGAATCCGATGCCTTGGCAGACGCTTCGGTAGAAGTATAGCCTTTATTGGTAGCATAGTCATCGGGGGTCTTGGTTGAGCTGCCTGCGCAGCCGGTCAATACCGCAGCGATTAAGAGAAATGCGGTACAGTTACAAAGTATCTTTTGCCTCATTCTGCCTACCTCCTACAAGTATGTCTTAAGAATATTTTAGCAAAATGTCATAAGAAATCAATAAAATAAGACAAAAAAATAGCAAAATTGTGAAAAAACAGACAGCCTTTCGACCACAAACCTGGTACATAGATTCATTGGAAATAATTGTTGTTACATCGAAATACTTTGAAGTGTCGATACTAGGTGCTCCGGATCCGGAAAATGCTAAAAGGCATTGTAGACCATGCAGCAGTCAGATTTCTGCTGCAATGGTCCATTGACATTATGCTGTAGAAACAATTTCCCCGATATATGGTTTCTTTATTCCCAGAAGAGATCATTCAAAGTCTTATCCAGTGCCTTGCAGATACTGATGCAGAGTTGAATGGTAGGATTATAATCTCCCTTTTCAATCGCATTGATGGTCTGGCGGCTAACCCCAACCAGATCCGCGAGCTGCTGCTGGGACAGGTCCTTGGCTGCTCGAGCTGATTTTAGATTTAGATTCTTCATACTGATTTTCCTTTCTCTCGCAGCTTATTCTGCGTCTCTCTTATCGATGATAAGCTTAAGGCCCTGCATGCAGAGGAAAACTAGGAAGAAGGCTGCCAATACAAAAGGAAGTCCACCATCGAAACTAATTCTACCATTTTCGATCACTTTTCCATCCATGATCTTACTGATTGCCTGGGCAAGGAAGAAAACAACCAGCGCTCCCCAGCAGACGATCATGCTCTTATGTCCATGCTGCTTATATCCCCAGTATGCATCCTTGAAGATGCAGTAGCCTGAAAGTACAAGCCCGGATAGGAAGAAGATCGCTACCAGAACCAGCCCCGGCTCGATAAAGCGTTCTGCAATACCTTCAAAGCAGATTGCATATACAAATGTAAGTAAGCCTGCTGTAACATATGCGTATTTGTAACCACGTCCTCTGATGGCTGCCTGGCGCTCATCATAAGCAGTATCGCCCTCTCTCTTTCTCTTCAGCAACATCACGACTACCAGTAATACAAGTACTCCCAGGAAACCACTCATAAATCCTATTCTGTATGCATCCATAACGATTACCTCCATCTTTTCTTTCTATAAAACTTTCACTTAATATTGTTTACTGCTTTTCTCTCTTGTTCAGGCTAGTTCTCTTTATTGTCCTTTCTCTTCTAAGTATTTCTCAATGCCTACAATAATTACGATTCCAGGTCCTGCAACCAGCCCGGTACCAAGCTGATCACTTTGTGTCGTTTACTATTTACAAAATGTCATATATATTTGACATCGTTATAATATCATGCTCATTACTTTTTGTCAACTATATTTTACATAAAATCTATAATGTGGTGCGGACATTTTTTTAGACTGCGACACCTGAAGTGGTAAACTTATTTTAGACACGGAGGGGTTAATTTTTGGACACGGATCTTATATAATAAAGATAGAAAAGATCCATTTCTAAAACGCTTGTTCTCCTCTACTTGAACAGAGAGACAAAACGACTGGAAACAGGGCAACGGCATTAGAACGGGCGATACTGTATATATGTATGTGGCGTCTCCCGTCTCTGCCATCCTTTATAAGTGCAAGGTCACTAAAACGGATATTCCCTATGATTACCGTGACGATAACCTGACAATCACGGCTCTGATGAGGATAAGGCTGTTGAAACGCTATAAGCCGGGTAAATTTACCTTCGACAAACTGAAGAACGAGTATGGAATTTTTGAACTGCGATGCAAATTTGGAAGTGATATTACACGTACACTTTATTTTTTCTATGAAGGTGCTACGATTGTATTAACCAACGGGTTTGTAAAAAAGACGCAGAAAACGCCACTGGCTGAGATTCAGCTGGCAAAAGACAGAAGAAAAGATTATCTACGTAGGAAGGAGAATACCAAATGACACTTCAGGAATATAAAGCCGAGAAAATGAAGGATCCGGAATTTGCAAAAGCATATGAGGAAGTTCAGCCGGAAATGAATGTCATCCGGGCAATTATTGAGGCCAGAACCTCACAGCATCTTACACAGAAGGAATTATCGATAAAGACTGGAATAGACCAGGCAGAAATCAGCAAACTGGAGAATGGGACTAGAAACCCATCAATAAAGTTGCTGCAGAGATTAGCTGATGGCCTTGGAATGGTTCTGGATATTTCCTTCCGACCGAAGGAAGATGTAAAGAAAGCGTAATGCAAGGACGACATATGATGAAGAAAAACAAGATGAGTTAAGAGAGATTGTGAAAGCCAGAAAGTAGATATGAGGTGTCTATGGCTAAAAAATTTAATCCCGGATTTGGCGAGGAGAGATTACATATGAGATACGATTTGACTATCGATAAGGAATTGTTCAGTGTCTATCCGGAGATCCGACTGGGGCTTTTACGATTTTCTGCAGATGTGAAAGCGCCAGATGATCATTTCTGGGAGTATATGAATGCGGAAGTCCTGCCGCAGGTGAGAAGCGGCGTGGAAGGAAAGGCATGGAGTGAGATTCCTGGTATAAAGGGTAGTCGGGCTGCTTACAAGGCTTTTGGTAGAAACCCCGGCAGGTACAGAGTTTCATCCGAAGCGTTAATTCGCAGAGTTCGCCGTGGGGATGAACTGTACCATATCAATTCAGTTGTCGATGTAAATAACCTGATTTCTGTTAAAAGCGGTTTGTCTGTTGGGTCATATGATCTCGGACAGGTTCATGGAGCAATCAAGTTGCGTAAAGCGGACCATAGCGAAGGCTATACGGGCATTGGCAAGGATTTTCTTGATATGGAGAACATGATTGTATTAGCTGATGATGTTGGAATCTTCGGCTCATCCATGTCAGATTCTACGCGGGCGATGGTTACAGATTCTGCAACAGACATTCTTGTAGTCATCTATTGTTTTGAGGATGACATTGACCTTGACGCACTGCTTCGTGAAGCAGTAAGTGCATTTGGAAGGTTTGCTGGAGCAGAGGATGTAGAGCATTGGATTGTATAAATTCCAGTTTGCCGAGATGTAAAGGAATAATCGATGAAGCAGATACCAAACAAGGAGTATGAGGAATTTCAGAAGTTTCCTGGTACGGAATTTCACTTAAGGGCGGCGGAAACCAGCACGTTTGTGTCAATGACAGCGTAATATTTCACAGGCACCTCACTTTCTGGCTTCCGCTATTTCCGCATCAATTTCTTCAAGCGAATAGCATAAATATAAGCAGATGAAAACAAATGATTACAAAGCTACTATTCCTTTTATCGGGAATTCCCAGAGATTTTTCAGACAGTGTCTGGAAAATCTGAAAGGTTGCTTTCCTGGTCACATTATACCGTTCTTCTGCAGGTTAAAGATCATCAGGCTAGAGACTGGTATGAAAATGAAGCGCATCAGGAAGGCTGGAGTGTCCGGACGCTTCAGCGGAATGTATCTTCTCAGTATTATTATCGGATGCTGAAGACGCAGCGGCCGGAAGCAGTGAAACAGGAAATGCAGATGCTGACATCTTGTAGATTTATGTATGTTTGACGCATCTGAAATTCGATACTGTTGATTTGTTTATAAAGAATTCGTATAATTAATTCTAGAGATCTGTCTTTTGTTGTCTTCAGGGCCCGTTCGATCAACTGACCTTATTGTCGGGGATGCGTTAGGTACCAGGGAACAGAAAAACGGCACGAATCGGGTACCGCAAGTACAGAATCAGATACCGGACGGGTATCAGGGAGGTGAGCACTATCAGGAGCAACGAGTTTCTCAAGAATCTGTACAGGTATCTGGATAATCAGAGGAATCAGGGAACCTACGTCATATAGTTCTTAAATGCAGCGGGAAGCCGCTACTTCAAGATGCCTCTCTCATATGCAAATTCTCGTATCTACAGAAGGCGGTCTAGAACGGATGATCAAGAAACGATATGGGTTCTTAAATGATGTGAAGTAATAAGCATGGATAGCTTTATAGAAGGGTGAAAGTTAAGGCGGCAACGTGAACACTGACGTTCTCTTCTCTGAATATGTGTAGCCCTCAACTTCGAGGTCTCTGACATTTTGGAGACAGTTGAGGATGAAGAGCCGGCAGTGAAAGCAATAAAGAAAACGGGAAACGAGGAGTAATAACAAATGGCGGAAAAGACGAATGCCAATATTGGCTTTGAGAAACAGATATGGGATGCGGCATGCGTCCTGTGGGGACATATCCCGGCGGCAGAATACAGGAAGGTTATCATAGGCCTTATCTTCCTGCGCTACATTTCGGCGGCGTTCGAGGCGCAGTACAAAAAGCTGGTCGAGGATGGCGACGGGTTTGAGGATGATCCGGACGCCTATCTGATGGACAACATCTTCTTCGTTCCGAAGGAGGCTCGCTGGGAGACGATCGCCGCTGCAGCGCACACGCCGGAGATCGGAACAGTCATCGATAAGGCGATGCGCGCTATCGAAGACGACAACAAGAGCCTGAAGGGCGTGCTTCCGAAGAACTACGCTTCGCCGGATCTGGACAAGAAGGTTCTCGGCGATGTCGTGGACATCTTCACGAACAACATCGACATGTCGGATAGGCAGGCGAGCGAGGATCTGCTTGGGCGCACGTATGAGTACTGCATCGCACAGTTTGCGGAGAAGGAAGGCGTCGGCGGCGGTGAATTCTATACGCCGTCCAGTATCGTCAAAACCCTTGTGGCAATTTTGAAACCGGAACCAAACTCCCGGGTATACGATTGCTGTTGCGGAAGCGGCGGAATGTTTGTACAGAGTGAGCGATTCGCAGAGGGCCACAGCCATAATCGCGGCGTTATCTCCGTGTACGGGCAGGAGGCGAATCCGGACACTTGGAAGATGGCGAAGATGAACATGGCCATTCGTGGAATCGACGCGGACCTCGGGCCATACAATGCGGATACGTTTACGAACGACCTGCATCCGACCTTGAAGGCGGATTACATTCTCGCGAATCCTCCATTTAACTATCATCCGTGGGGACAGGAGGAACTGAAGGAAGACAAGCGCTGGAAGTACGGACTTCCGCCTGCGGGGAACGCCAACTATGCGTGGATTCAGCACATGATTTTTCATCTTGCGCCGAACGGAAAGATCGGTCTGGTGCTGGCGAACGGCGCACTCTCAACTCAATCCAGCGGTGAAGGGAAAATCCGTAAGAATATTATCAATGATGATCTGATTGAAGGCATTGTTGCTATGCCGACGCAGCTTTTCTATAGCGTCACGATTCCGGTCACACTCTGGTTCATCACGAAGAACAAAAAGCAGAAAGGCAAGACAGTTTTCATCGACGCCCGCAAGATGGGCCACATGGTCGATCGCAAGCACCGCGACTTCACCGACGAGGACATCCAAAAGCTGGCGGACACCTTCTCGGCTTTCCAGAACGGAACGCTCGAGGACGTGAAGGGCTTCTGTGCTGTTGCGACCACGCAGGACATTGCGAAGCAGGACTATATTCTGACTCCGGGACGGTATGTCGGTATCGAGGAGCAGGAGGACGACGGCGAGCCGTTCGAGGAGAAAATGAACCGCCTGACTTCAGAGCTTTCTGATATGTTCAAGAAGTCACATGAACTCGAGAATGAAATTAGGAAGAAGCTGGAGGCGATTGGGTATGAAATCTGAGTGGACAACAAGAAACATTTCTGACATCGCTGAGATCAATCCTCGTGAGTCTATAAGTAAGGGCTCGATTGCAAAGAAAACCCCTATGGATGCGCTCCAGCCTTTTACAAGAGATGTTCCTGGCTATCAGATGGAGAAATTCAAAGGTGGGACAAAGTTCAGGAACATGGATACGATCATGGCGAGAATTGCACCTTGCCTTGAGAATGGGAAAACCGCTCAGGTCAGATGTCTTGATAATGGAGAAGTGGTGCTAGAATATAAATAGTACAAGTTAAAGTGAGTTATTCCAAGGAATAAGACTATAATAGAGATAGTCCCAGGAGGAACTCACAATGGCTAGTAAACAACCTCAACAC